>JAFAVL010000812.1 GCA_019242465.1 Chroococcidiopsidaceae cyanobacterium CP_BM_RX_35
TTTACTACATTGAAGTACATCTCCCTGAATGACTCTTTTATTGAGAATTAAAACGCTTATACCCCCTAATTTTTCGTCGCTAATTCTCATTAAGCTTTCTATTCCAAACCACGTACTACAAGCCATACTAATTTGTTACGCTCCCACAGCTTGTTGAAGACCGAACTGCGGTTAAAAATCAGATCAGGATGAAGTTTCATCAGTTGGGCGTCATTGAAGCGAACGAGAACCAGCAGATGAGCCGTATCATGGTGAAAGAACTACTCAGTCGCATCTCATCGAAAGAGTTTATCATCGCCATCGAAGCTTATTGACGTATCTGGGAACAACTTGATAAAGAAATCTCTAAGCTCGAGAAGGAGCTGAGACAGCAAGCTAAAGCAGATGATAATGAGTCCATCTATCGTTCTGCACCGGGAGTGGGACTTTTATCAGCGAGGATTTTAGCCAACGAACTGGGTGATATGTCGCAATTTAAGAATGAACGTCAATTGTTCAGTTACACAGGTCTGACACCGAGTGAATATTCTAGTGGTGAAAATATGCGAAAAGGTCATATTACTCGTCAAGGGAATAGCCGCGTGAGAGGAATACTCATAGAGATTGCCTGGCAAGCTATTGGGGAAGATAAACCTTAGCCACATTCTTTGAAAAACTCTTCCCACATCCTGGGAAAAAGCGAGCAATTGTAGCTGTTGCCCGAAAAATGATTGGCAGAATTCGGGCAGCTTTTCAGCATGGAGACACTTATCAAATGGGATATCAGGATGCAAAAAACCTCGCAGCTTGAGACATGAATTTGTTCAACTTCAGAAAAGAAAGGAGTATACACGGATCAAGAATTCATCGATAGTTTTTCAGCTGTGACCGCGTGCATGGTTCGGTGAGTAGTTTACCAACTACGTAGTTTTTGTTTGCGGCGCCGCCCTTTCACAACGAATTAGGAAAGTGTGGCGTCGTCATGACGATGACTACGGATGGTTGATTGTCGAGAAGATGTCTTGATCAAAGTGCTTCGAGAATTTTTAAGGAGGGAGAAAATGTTAAGATTCGATAAGGCTTATGAGGTTGTTATTGACCAATCCCATGGTTGAACCATGCCAAATTTATAGCTGAGATCTTTGGACTGATTGCATAACTACTTTCCTTCTCAGATGAGTTTTCTATCCTCAACAACTTTTTGCAACACAACCGTTTGCGGTTAGTTTGCAGAAGACTGTGATTTTATCCGTAGATGATGTGGTTTTGAACCCCTCTCTGTTTACAGTTTAATGTGGTTTCAAAATCGCCTTGTTTGCAGTTTCGAGAGTTTCTGTTTGCAGGTCGCTAGTGTGCCACGAATGTGTGGAGAAGCAGCTTCGGCTGCCAGCCGTGCAATGCTGCACAAAAGATGAGGGAAGGTCCCTCGGAATCGGCTTGTAGGAGCAGGTTCCAAACCCCCTTGAGCTGCATCGATTAAAAGTCGGTGTGGTGAGCGTCAAGGAAACGGCGCAAGCCATTGCGTCAGGTAGGGATTCAGGAGACGAGCGCAAGCGAACCATCGGTGAGGTGTCGAAAGCAAGTAGATGTCGTCAAAACTGGAGGCTAGTGACACTCCAGGAACAGTTCAAGCGAAAACCTACTTACGGCTTGAACGGCGACCGGCATAGAGATGGCGTGACCGGAATCTAGGCTTTTGTGCGGAACGTGGGAACCTGTCGCCTGGATGTTAAGGGAGAATCCCCAGTGGTGGACCCATGAGGGAAAGCGTACCAAAGCTAGGCACAGGGGCGGAGTCGCTCGTAGTAGTGAGGAAGGTCCTGTAATGGGGCTGGAGCGAAGGGGCGGTATTGTCCAGTGATGATTTGGAAGTCAACCTGTGAAGGGAGGAACGAATGAATCGCACAAAGCCATTTGATATTTCCAAGCAAGCGGTTTGGGAAGCGTACAAACGAGTCAAGGCGAACCGAGGAGCGGCGGGTGTCGATGACCAATCGCTCCAGGACTTTGAGGCAGATTTGAAAAACAATCTCTACAAGCTCTGGAACCGAATGGCATCCGGCAGCTACTTTCCGCCCCCCGTGCGCCGGGTGGACATTCCGAAAAGGGATGGTGGCAAGCGACCTTTGGGAATCCCCACGGTCGCAGATCGCATCGCCCAGACAGTGGTGAAAATGGTGTTAGAACCGGAAGTCGAACCATACTTCCATCCGGACTCCTATGGGTATAGACCCAATAAATCTGCGATTGCAGCAGTCGGGACGGCTCGACAGCTTTGTTGGCGGTATGATTGGGTACTCGATTTGGATATCCGAGGGTTCTACGACAACATGGATCACACGCTATTGATGCGGGCGGTGTGTTTTCACACGCCGTGTAAATGGGTCCGACTCTACATTGAACGGTGGCTCCAAGCGCCAGTTCAATTAGAGGATGGCTCACTGGTACAGCCGAATCAAGGCGTGCCTCAAGGGTCTGTGGTCGGTCCGTTGTTAGCTAACCTCTTCTTGGATTATGCGTTTGATCGTTGGATGGGAGAGCATCATCCATCCAGACCGTTTGAACGCTACGCCGATGATATGTTGGTGCATTGCAAGACCGAGGCAGAAGCCACCCAACTGCTGGGTGAGATCGCTCAACGCTTCGGAGAATGCCGGCTAGAACTCCATCCTGAGAAGACGAAAATCGTTTACTGTCAGGATGGACAGCGGAAAAGGGACTATCCTCAGGTGCAGTTTGACTATCTGGGGTTTGGCTTCCAACCCCGGCAGTCGAGCAACCGTTGGGGTGGTCTGTTTCTCAACTTTAGTCCGGCAATCAGTGCGAAAGCGGCGAAGTCGATCCGCCAAACGATTCGGAGTTGGAAACTCCATCGGTGGACCCAGCTTTCGATTGAGGAGTTGGCGTTGCAGTTTAATCCAGTCATTCGAGGGTGGATTAACTATTACGGCAGCTTTTACCGATCCAAGTTGGCATCGATTCTCGGACAAATCGACTACGCCTTAATCCGCTGGGCAAAACGGAAATACAAGCGGTTGAAAGGGAGTTCAACTCAGGCAAGACACTGGTTGAAACGACTGGCTCAACGACAGCCCCAGCTCTTTGCCCATTGGCAACTCACCCTACGACCGACGGCTGGACAATAGGAGCCGGATGAATCGCGAGGTTCACGTCCGGTTGCGTGAGGGCGTGGGGGTGAAATTCCCCCGCGCTACTCGACCACCTAATGCCGGTTGTGTTGCAAGCCAATCGCTTTTGCTGGTAAGTTTCCTTCATAAGCTCCTTTACCCTGACTTCTGCTGCGAAGTAGTTAATGACCAACCAGCGCCATAACAATCTCAAACAGAATTAATAAGACAATTATCCCTTCTAGCGCCGTAGCCCGCTCAGTGTCAGCCTCATCGTGGAGCATACTGTAGGTCTGGCGCAGGAGTGCTAGTTTATGTTCAACCCCAGCACGCCACATTTCAACCCGCAACACACTAAGCATGGCACTGTACAGTCGGTTCCAGTAGACATCATCGGTGACCTTAAGGGCGTTATCAACCCGCTCCGTCACCTCGGTAAGTTCAGCAACTAGGCGCTGGACGTCGTGGAGCAGCGGACTGTAAGGACGCAATAGCGGCAGCATGAAGCGGCGCTGTTCTCTAGGGATCTGCCGATACATACGTGGCAGCTCGGCGTCGAGGTCAGCGTCATAGGAGCGCATGAGCAGGAGTTCGACGTTGGCAAATTCAATCAAATCGGCGGCGGTTGCAGCGGCTAGTGGATCAGGCTCGATCAGTAATGCCCCATTCCAACTCAACAGTGCTAAGTCATCTGGGTAGTAGCTCATGCTAGAAATTAGACTTGCGCTGCTCTGGCTTAGCGATCGCTGTTCTCCCAACAATGCTGCCCAGACCAATGGGTGTTCAGCTAAGGTCGCAACGCCTGGATCGCCAACCAGCTGTTTGACGACGAGGATGCTGTAGTCTTCAACAATTGCCGCCCGATGTGGTTGTGCCAGTGCTGGCAGTAGGACTCGTTCGAGTTCCTCTAGCGCTGTCAGAAAGCGCTCTTGCATGAACTCTGGCAGATCCTGTGCAGTTCGCAGTAAGTTGGCAACCGTACTCCAACCGATTGGTTGTGGCAGCGATAGCTCCATAGCTAGCGCCACTGCTCCCAAGTCGTAGATGCTGGCTCGTAGAGTGCCAGCCAGAGAAATTCCGTCTAGGACAAACTTTACTATGTCGAGGTTGACCCGCACTGGCGGCTGGGCAA
>JAFAVL010000114.1 GCA_019242465.1 Chroococcidiopsidaceae cyanobacterium CP_BM_RX_35
TGTGTTTGACGATCCAGCACGACCTGAGTGTAACAATCTATTGACACTCTACATGTTGCTGGCGGGTAAGACCAAGGCAGAAGTGGCAGCCGAGTGTCAAGACATGGGCTGGGGACAATTTAAACCCCTACTAACAGAGGCGACAATTGCAGCCCTAAAACCGATTCAAGAAAAGTATCAAGCGGTGATGGATAACAAGGGTTATCTGAAATCAGTACTCCATGAAGGACGGCAAAAGGCAGAAGTGATCGCTAACGACACACTGAATCAAGTCAAAGCTGCCCTGGGTTATTCGGCTCCGCTATAGCAATTTTAGACTTTAAATTTTAGATTATTCGGTATCTAGAATCCTCAGTCTAATGTCTACCTCTCAACCCTCCATTCCCCTTAACTCCTTCCGTACAGCGGCTCAGTCTGGCAAGTTTTTAGTCACCGCCGAGGTATGTCCCCCTAAAGGAGGCGATCCAGCCCACATGGTCCAAATGGCACAAACCCTTAAAGGACGAGTGCATGCGGTTAATATTACCGATGGCAGTAGAGCCGTATTACGAATGTGTTCGTTGGCAGCTTCGGTGATTTTACTCCAGCAGGGCATTGAGCCGATTTGCCAGGTAGCCTGCCGCGATCGCAACCGCATTGCTCTTCAAGCTGACCTGATGGGCGCCCATGCTCTGGGAATACGTAATGTCTTAGCTCTTACTGGCGATCCAGTCAAGGCTGGCGACCATGTTGATGCCAGAGGTGTCTTTGACTTGGAATCAGTGCGGTTGCTACGACTATTGCAAAAGCTAAATCAAGGCATTGACTGCAATGACAAACCCCTAACTGATGGTGCCACAGATTTATTCACTGGGGCTGCTATTGATCCGCAACTAGCTAGCTGGTCAGGTTTGCAAAGACGGTTCGAGCGCAAACTAGAGGCTGGGGCACAGTTTTTCCAAAGCCAGCTGATTTGCGATTTTGATCAACTAGAGAAATTTATGGTCAAGATTGCTGATGGCACTGGCAAGCCAGTATTGGCTGGGATTTTCCTGCTTAAGTCAGCCAAAAATGCTCAGTTTATCAATCGCTGTGTACCCGGAGTCCACATCCCCGACCATATTATTCAGCGACTGGAACAAGCAAAAGACCCCCTCTCTGAAGGAATGGCGATCGCCGCAGAGCAAGTTAAGCTAGCGCGTCAACTTTGTCAGGGGGTACATATGATGGCAGTGAAACGAGAAGACTTAATTGCTCCTATCCTAGATTTAGCCGGAATTTCACCTATCACTTGATGCTAGTTAAACTTCATTGCGGAGTGAGAGCAGAGTCGAGACGGTATGTTAATTTCGGATGATGTGGAAAATTGGATTAAGTTGAAGGAGAATACTGTGGCAAGGCAATCAGGGGAACTACCAAGTGATTGGGTTCGAGAAGATTTCAGCGAATACGTCGCCCATCTGCAACTGCACATGGCTTTGCAAGCTCGGAATCTTGTTCCTAACCTAGCTCAAGGGTTCGCCGGAGGCAGCTCTGGCGACTCAAGAGCGCAAGCTCAAAGTGTAGTGGGTAGCCGCGAACAGTTGCTTCATCAAACCCAAGCGACTATTGAAAAGTTGGTCTCTCGGCAGTAGGGAGGAAGGGGAGCAGTACTCCCCTTCCTCCCTAACTAGAAAGCCGTTAAGATAAAGGCAACAGTACTCCCCTCTGTTCCTTTAATCTGGAAAGCGGTCCTAAAACCATGACTTCAGTGCTTCCTCAGAATCTCAACGTTGTCATCCGACCAATCCAATATCGGGATTTGGAAGGAGTGGAGCGGCTCTGTACCGAGTCCTTGGAGACGGAAAATGCCCAGGAGGACGAAGTCCGCTCTGCAGGTATGACAGCAACAGAGTTGCAAAAGCAGCTGGGTTGGCTGCGTCGCTGGTATGGGCTATTGAAGTGTCTCAGTCTGTTTCCCAATCCTTTTCAGTACCGTTTCTGTGCCTACGTAGCCGAGCAGGCTCGTCAAGTCCAGGGGATTATTCAGGTTGCGCCGTTCAACCGGACGCGCAGCACTTGGCGGGTGGAAAGGATAGCAGTGGCAGCAAAAGTTCGCGCTCAAGGAATTGGCTCCCAGCTGCTGCGCCATTGTTTTGAAGCAATTGGGGAAGCTCGCACTTGGCTCTTGGAAGTCAATGTTAATGATAAAGAAGCGCTAGCTCTATATAGACAGAATGGGTTTCAAACGCTAGCCCATCTGACCTACTGGGAGATCGAGCCCAGCCTCCTCCAGGAGTTGGCTATAGGCGAACCGGACTTGCCCAACCTACTACCTGTTAGTAATGCTGATGCTCAGTTACTATATCAACTGGATACGGCGTCTATGCCACCTTTGGTGCGTCAGGTGTTTGACCGCAACACCGATGACTTCAAGACAAGTTTGTTCAGTGGACTCATTGCAGGCATGACGCAGTGGCTTAACAAAATAGAGGTTGTGAGTGGATACGTATTTGAACCCCAGCGCAAGGCAGCAATTGGCTATTTTCAGGTAAGATGCCGTCAGGGTCAACAGCCTCATGTAGCTCAGATGACAGTACACCCAGCCTACACCTGGCTATATCCAGAGTTGATGTCTCAGCTAGCACGAATTGTTCGAGATTCACCATCTCAAGCATTACAGCTGGCATCAGCAGATTATCAACCAGAAAGAGAAGAGTATTTAGAGCAAATTGGTGCAAAGCGAGTCGAACATACGCTGTTGATGTCCCGTTCGGTATGGCACAAGTTGCGAGAGTCTAAGTTTTCTTTAGAAGGACTACAGTGGTCTGAGGTGCTACAGAGTCTCCAACCAACTCGCAAGCCTGTACCGGGTGGCATGTCCTGGCTGCGACGGCAAGGGCAGCAACCGCTGCCAGACTCAACAGTGAAGACCAGTCCACCATCAGACCCGACTACTTACTCGCACAGTAGCTCATTGACGACCTCTCCACCGCCTAGTTCACCAGAACCCGGAGTGGGGAGTGGGCAATAGTAGTGAGTCAACAAAGTCAAGAATATCGGTCTTGGGGCTAGATGTTGGCAGCAAGCGTATCGGTGTAGCCGGCTGTGATGGTACAGGTTTGATCGCTACTGGTCTCATGACGATCGAGCGTAAATCATTTGATCGTGATGTTGCACAACTGCAACTCTTAGTACAAGAGCGTCAGGCACAACTACTAGTTGTAGGTTTACCCTATACAATGAATGGCTCCTTAGGCTTTCAAGCAAAACAGGTGCAGAATTTCGCGAAAAGAGCTGCCAGAGTGCTGAGGCTGCCTTTGGAGTATGTGGATGAGAGACTAACCTCATATCAAGCAGAGCTACTGCTGCAAGCCGAAAACCGTTCACCCTCGCGTCACAAAGGGCTGATTGATCGCAAGGCAGCTGCAATAATTTTGCAACAATGGTTAGATCAGCGCCGGGCTCAGATTAGACAACCAGTCAATTACATTGACTAAACTCTCCACATCAAAGGCGCATCACTGGCAACGCCGTGATATTCTAAAGTCAATGGTACGCTGCCCTTGCATGGCGGTGCCTACACATAGTCCCTGCCGCGATCACCTCAGTTGATCGTTCTTCTTGTCGCTCAGCGCTACTTAAGCGCTAAGTGTGGCAATTAGCCTGAGTTCTCTAAGTCAGATAATTTGACAGTCTTACATCGGTTATGTTTTCATCCGAACCCCCTGAAGACAATGAATACTCCCATGCTGGTTCCGTCACTCTAACGGATGAAGCTGGGCGGACGCTCGATTGCTATATTGAGCGTTCGCTCTCTGTGGAGGAGCAAGAGTACGTTTTACTCCTCCCTGTTGACTCTGCGGTCGAAATTTTCGCTTGGCAGGGTGATGGGGAAGAGGAAGAAGCCATCCCGGTAGAAGACGAAGCGACTGTCGATCAAATCTTTACAACTGCCGAAGCTGTTTTGGCTGAGCAAAACCTTTTGCTCAAGCGGACGGCTTATGCCCTGACGGTTGCTGGAGAGCTACCTACCGTTGAGGATACGGAACTATTTACGCTGGAAACAGAGGAAGATGGCACAGATTTAGAGCCGGAGCAATTACAGTTGCTGGCAAGTTTTTACTATGAGGAGCAGGAGTATGCCATCTATACCCCACTTGAGCCACTACTGTTTTTCGCCCGACTCACTAGCACAGGTAAACCAGAGCTGCTCTCACCAGAAGAGTTCCGCAAGGTGCAGCCACTACTAGAAGAGCAGTTGTTTGATGAACTGGAATAGCTTAAGCTACTGCTAGATAGAAGTGGTCTTTTACAGCAACAAGCATTAAGGTTGTGCAGCGCTTTTTAAAGTGGTCTTTAGGATTGGGGCTGCCGATGCTTCTAGGATTCTCGGCCTGGCAGGGCTGGTTTTGGTGGCATTGGGTGAGTAGCCCACCCCTGGCAAGTTCAGCCGCAGTTAAGGAAGTGGAAATCAAAATTCCGCCGGGGACAGCAACACAGCAAATTGGTCGAAAACTAGAGGCGGCAGGGTTGATTCGCTCATATTATGCTTGGGAGTTGTGGACGCATTGGTTACACTTCCAAGATCCGAAGGGCGAGTTTCAAGCTGGTACTTACCAGTTATCGCCGACTGAGTCGCTATCTGCAATCACGACCACAATTCAGCAGGGTCAGGTGGTCGAGCGCAGCTTCATGATTCCCGAAGGCTGGTCGCTGCGCCAGATGTCAGCTTACTTCGAAGCACAGGGCTTTTTCCCAGCCAAGGATTTTTTAGCAGCGGCAAGCCAGATTAATCGCAGCCAGTATCCCTGGCTACCTACTGGCTTACCCAACTTAGAAGGCTTTTTATATCCTGATACATACAAACTCAGTAGCAATCGAGCCACACCCCAAGCAGTGGTGCAACAAATGCTGCATCAATTCGAGCAAAAAGCACTGCCACTCTATCGGCAAGGTCAAAGTCAGACTCAGCTCAATCTCCTCCAGTGGGTGACTTTGGCAAGCATAGTGGAGAAAGAAGCAGTGGTGCCACAAGAGCGCCCTCGCATTGCTGGGGTGTTCGTCTCTAGGCTACGGCACGGCATACGTCTCGGATCAGATCCGACGGTTGAATACGCTCTGGGCATCCGCCAAACAGCAGCGCATCCTCTAACTCTGGCTCAAGTCAAAACGCCATCTCCCTACAACACCTATCTCAATCCCGGATTACCACCTACCCCAATTGCTAGCCCTGGATTATCCAGTCTGAAAGCGGCGCTCTATCCCGAACATACCCCTTACCTCTATTTTGTGGCGCGGTACGATGGCACCCATATTTTCAGTCGCACTTTATCAGCACACCAAGCAGCACAAGCATCTATCCGCCACAAAAGAGAGCAGCGCGAAGGCCGATCGGAGGTTTCCTCCGATCGGAACTTCGTAAGAGAGGGGAAGTGAACAAAGAGGCAGAGAGGCAGGGGGGAGAAAAGTGAGCAACAGTAGAATTAAGATCTCTGTAATGGCGCATCGCACCTGATTCTTATGTCCTGGAATGAACTTCTACAGCCTGATTTAATCCTGGAAGGCTCCATTCTCAATCTGACACCAGCCATCATTCAACAATATCAGCTGAAAGGTCTGGTATTGGATGTGGATGAAACTCTAGTGCCGATTAAGTCTACGGCAGCTTCTGCTCAACTGCAACAGTGGGTGGAGGAAATTAGACAGGTTGCAGCACTATGGTTAGTGAGCAATAACCTCAGTGATACGCGCATAGGTGGTATTGCCCGTTCGCTAGAACTGCCTTACATCCTTGGTGCAGTCAAGCCCTCACGGCGCAAGTTAAGACAGGCAGTTGTAGCAATGGACCTACCTGTGGAGCAGGTGGCAATGGTAGGCGATCGCCTATTTACTGATGTGCTGGCTGGTAATCGCCTGGGAATGTTTACAATTTTGGTCGAACCAATGGTCGATCCTAATACTGCCGTTCGCTTCTATCCGATCCGCAACTTTGAGGTGCTATTATCCCAATTTATGGGAGCACCGCTCACACCCAAGAAACAAAAGTTTATAAAATAGGATAAATAATAAATATTGAACATAAACATTAAAAAATTCTGGGGAAAAGTCCGAATGACTACAGAAACTTGGGAACATAATAATTGTTCAAATGGGGTCAGCCAAATAAAGACCCTAAGCCATAAATCCAAACCCATAAATTCGTAGAGCGTCAGCCTTCAATTTTATAGAAGGACTGGCGCTTTGCTCGTATTTTCTCATGCAGCAAACCCTTGTTGTCAAAATTGGGACTTCTAGCCTAACTCAACCAGAAACAGGTCAGCTAGCGCTTTCTACCATTGCTAGCTTGGCAGAAACTCTGAGCTATCTACGGCGCTCTGGTCACCAGGTAATTTTAGTATCTTCGGGGGCTGTTGGGGTAGGTTGCACGCGGTTGGGGTTAACTGAGCGCCCTCGACGGATGGCATTGAAACAGGCTGTAGCAGCCGTAGGCCAGGGAAGGTTGATGCGCGTGTATGACGATTTATTCACAACCTTGCAACAGCCAATTGCCCAAGTTCTCCTCACCCGCAGTGACCTAGTGCAGCGCCGCCGTTATGTAAATGCCTACAATACCTTTCAGGAATTATTGAAACTGGGAGTGATTCCAGTTGTGAATGAAAATGACACGGTAGCAGTCGAGGAACTGAAGTTTGGGGACAATGACACGCTTTCAGCACTGGTTGCCAGCTTGGTCGAAGCAGATTGGCTATTTTTGCTAACCGATGTAGATCGGCTGTACTCAGCCGATCCGCGCTCCGTACCCAATGCCCAGCCAATTGTTTTGGTGAGTCACGGAGCACCATTGCCTCAGTTACAGGTAGCGGGCGATCGCACCTCCCACTGGGGAACTGGTGGTATGGTCACTAAAATTGCTGCAGCACGGATTGCTACCAGTGCTGGTATTCGCACAGCGATCACAGAGGGCAGGCACCCCCAAAACATTGTCAAAATCTTGCAAGGTGAACCCATTGGTACGCAGTTTGAAC
>JAFAVL010000140.1 GCA_019242465.1 Chroococcidiopsidaceae cyanobacterium CP_BM_RX_35
TGAGGTAAAACTTGGTAAATGATAATATCAGCAATACGAGTTATCATCGTTTTGATTTGATTTCGATCATTAACTTGCACATAGTCTCTACGCAAATCTGGATAGAGTAACCACTGCATTACATCACCCCGGCGAATAGCAGCTTGAATTTGGTCCATTGCTTGAATGCCAACCACTTCTGTAAGTTTTTTGGCAAAACCGATCGCAAAACCTCGCTGTGCTTCTGCTTGTAAAGGTTTTAGGTTGAGCAAACCAACCTGATAGAGTCGGGTTGTCACCGGAATCACTCGCAGCCATCGCCAGACCGGAATTAGCAAAAATAAATCATACCATCGTCTCAGAGCAGATTCAAGCCAACTTAACTCCGGATGATCCCGACGAATTGCTCGATTCCGAATCAGAAAGTCAATTGCGAAAATGATAATGAATGGCAGATCAATTAACCAAAAATAATCAACCGTGTATCCAAACCGATTGACCCGGCGGTAGTAGTTTGCATCCATTAAGGGTCGAATCTGCTTATTCCAAAATTCGATTTCTGACTGCCAATCAGTTTGAGCGAGATAATCCTGACTCCAGAAGCGATCAAAGGCAACAAAAGACGATTTTGCACCCGTGCGAGATCTCAAGTTCTGTTTAATTGTTTCTAGGGTGGCATTGTCATTTTTAGGAAAAGGATTATCTTGAATCAAAAGTTGGCTGTACGATCGCAGCTCGGCTAGTGATGCTCGCACTTCTGGTGAGCCCACTCCCGTTTGAGCAACTTGAGATTCAAACGCGGCGACACTCTCTAAATAACGTTGAGTTTCCGGATGCGGATGAATTCCTTTCACAGGATCATAGGCTTGTACTAAGCTCGGTATGATTTGCAAATATAGCGATCGAGCACTCAAATATGTGAGGTTAAAAAACACCAAAGCTAAATTCAATAGTGCCAAGATCGGAATCCAGCTTTTTATCGAGAAATGGTGACGATTAGATCCCATGTATTGACCTGGCTTCGGCAAAATAGGAGAGCTTGATTTAAAGCTTGCAGAAAAAGTTAAGGGCTGAGATGAAACATCCAGAGGTTCGGCATTTTTACAAGTTAAAACCTCTAGATGCTCACACAAGGAAAAGGTCAACTGTTGGTCGACAGGGGTTAATAGTCGTCTCCGGGCTCATAGCCATTGCCAGCATTGCCTTTCGGTTCCGTGCTGTCGTACAGGATCTGCATTACCCGCGAGCCCGGTTCGTTGAGCGCGTCCCGAGCGATCGTCGCGACTTCGCCAGCTACGCTCGCCTTGTACTCGGCGACGACATCGCCAAAGGAATTGCGCTGAATCGCGACTTTCTGTCCCGGTATCACTTTGTCTCTCAGGTCCACCAACAATTCGAGGTAACCGCCGGTCGTCGAACGGATGGTTTCAAACGCATTGCCGAAGAAGGTTCCGGCTTCCTTGGACGTGCGTCCTATGGAACCTTCGATGACCTTGTAATGCTTAAGCACGTTCATGCTGCCTTCGACGGCCATCGCGATTTTCCGCGCATCGAAACTCCGTGGGCTGCCGATCTCGATGGTTATCACCGGGATACCCGCCTCAACGAACGCCATTTCGAGCGTGCCGCTCTCGCCGGGGTCGTTCTTTATCTGTTCGATCGGAAACAATTCGGCAATTTGCCGGGTCTGGGCTTTGTGAAAGTCAGCGAAGATGAACATCGTGAAATCGCCGCCGGTAGCCGCCGTATGGTAATCGAGCGCAATGTCAATGTTGTTCTTGAATAGCCGGTTCCAGAGGATACCAGCGTGTCGTATTGGCGCATTGTCGCCTGTTTCGTTGCCGGGCCACACGCGATTTAAGTCGACCAACGAGCCGCCGCTCTGTGCGATCGGCCACTTGCGCTGTGTATACTCCTTGGCCGGGCGGGAGAGGTCGTAGATAGCGATCACCGTGCCCGACATCTTTGCCGGATCGAGACCAGCCATAATCCTCTGTACTGCGTTAACCGGGCTCAACTCATCGCCGTGCACGCCAGCGGTCAGCGAGATGCGCTGACCGTCCCGAGTGCCCTTTGCCACGACCACGGGGACGTACCAATGCTGGCCAGTGCCCATCTGTACACCCTGGAAGAAAAAGCGGTGCTTCTTACCGGGTTCAAGGTCGTTGATGTCCAGCTGACTGATGACGGGCACACCCTGAATCTTGTCGCCCGTGAGGGTTGTCGCCTGTAAGGTTTGCATAACCAGTCCTGTCCTCCAGATCGCGGTACTGTCAATAATCACCTTCAATCCGACAAGTGCTAGTCGTGTTGCCGATCTAAAGACTGGTTGGCAGAAGAGGTGAAACTTCGTAACCAACGTATTTCTGTCATCTGCTTAAACAGCTGCTCTCTATGGGTTATTCCTGATTACGAACAACTCAAGTTTGATCTCATTTGAGTTTCAGCCGCTTTCACAGCGGCAACTTTACCGGAAATTGACGCACTTGCTTGCCGGAGCGTCGCTGTATTAGGAATACCTCTAATAGCTTTATTCAGGTTATCGTATGCCCTATTTAAATCGGCAGCTTTTGCATCTTGAACCTTCTGAGCTGATTTAGTAACATTACTAAATGTTGCGCTGACTTGGTCTTGTGCCTTTCTGAAATCACCAACTGTGGAATTAGGACTCATGCTTTTGAGAGTGGTGACTGCTGTATCGAATCTCGCTAGATCAGTACAAAGTTGGGTTTTCGTGTCTTGGGTTGATTGGGGAGATTTATTTGCGCAGCTTACTAGTAAAAGCAGTGATAGCGTAGCTAGAAAAAAATTAAATCCACGATTAGAAATCATGAAAAACCTCGATTCTTAAAACAAATTATTGGAAGGTTTGCAGCGTAGATTATAGCCAACAGTTATATGAAATTAATAGGAAATAGGTTGGTATTAGGTTGAAAGACTACTCAATCGTTTTTTGAATGCTCAATGGTACCGGACTTGCTAGAACCATTTTCCAGTTGAATGTTTTGGGGAGTGCCAATCTGAATGTTGTTGCGATCGAAGGCAATTTTGAGACGACGCCGCAATTCTCGTGCAGTCGCCCATTGTTGAAGCGGAGCCGTTTTAATCCAAATCCGGATTACAATTCCGGTGTGGGAAATCTGGTCAACTCCAAACAGTTCATGGGTATCTAGGATCACAGATTGCCACTCCGGATCTTGTGCCATTTGATCAACAGTTTTTCGAACTATTGCCAGAGCACGGTCAACATCGGTTTTGTAGGCGACTTCAACCCGGAAATCTGCCCGTGCCCAACTCCGTGATCGGTTTTCCACCTGAGTAATTAAGCGGTTGGGCAGGGTAATTAAATTGCCTTCGTCACTGCGGAGCTGGGTAACCCGCAAATTCAGGTTTTCTACCATTCCAGAGATACTGTCAATTCTGATGTTATCTCCAATCCGAAATTGGTCTT
Source organism: Chroococcidiopsidaceae cyanobacterium CP_BM_RX_35 (assembly GCA_019242465.1). Next base: position 3,431 of record JAFAVL010000140.1, read on the forward strand.
CCAGTAGAATCAGGAACCCATTGACAAGATCTTGGACCAGGCTTTGTACCGCAAATGAGACCACCAATGCGAGCAATGCTCCCAATGTCAGGATCGAATCTGGCGCTAAGTGCAGCCACCGGAGTACCCAGAGGATAGCCACCGTGTAAACCAGAACCATTTTTAGCCCTTTGATTACGTTGGCGACCGTGGCAATCCGTTGGAGATTCGCTTTAGTTAAGGATTTGTCTTGCTGCCAACTTTGGGTGAAGCGATCAATGCCGAAATCAGTCAGCCGATTTGCTAACCCGGTTAAGAACCAGGCCATCAACATCACAATGGGGATAGCGACGACTCTCTTGGCAAACTGGCTCGTTTGGGGAAAGACATTGAGACTGTAAGCAATCCCAATTACCCAGACAAAGGCGATCGCCCAGAACAGCAACCATCGCAGAAACAGGACAATTTGTAGCCGTTGTTGTAATCCCAAATATTGGCGCAGTAGTCCCTGAAACAACCGCAGCTCTGACTCTGCCTGCGGTGGCTCAACAGTCGTGAGTTCTTGGGTGTGAATCAATGCGGTCTCTGCTGCCAGTCGTTGCTCAAGTTGTTGTTCGCGCCGTTTAAACAATACCCAAGTTGCCCCTAACACCAGCGTCAATAGCACGGTTGTAACTAAGACTTTGACTACTGTGGAAATTTGTCGCTGCAACGCTCTGGGTTGGCGCAGCTCTAACGCCTGTCGGAGTTCCCGCTCCAAAATTTCTTGCCACCGTTCAGCCAATCGTTCTTTGCTGATTGAGGCATATTGCGCATCTGCTTCCGTCACCGTTAGCAAGACTTGTGCTTTTGTTGGGGTGGCGTCTTTGATAAAGAGAACGGGCTGCCCATTTATCGTCTCGATCACCACCTCCAGCGTTTTGGGATCTAGTACGGTCTCATCCGAAAATCTATTGCTAGTAATTAATTTTTCCAGATTGGCTTCTATATATTCGGCGCGAATTTCAACGGGTATCTGGCTACCGAGTTCGCTGCGATTGAGCACAATCGGAGACGCAATTCTGAACAGTTCTTTCCCGTCTAGGCGCACCCCAGCTGATTCCAAGGTGCCTTGCCGCTTGACACCGACAGGAAGTGGCTGGGTTCCACTCGGAGACGTTAAGGATGGCAATTGTCCCAAGGCGCTCGGTCCGTTGATCGCGGTACTCATCAGCAAAACAAGTGTCGCGATGCTGAACACAACGAATTGGCGTAGCAGATTGGCTCTTTTCCAGCCTTGACGGTTGAACATTAGATTCATTAATGTGGGCTATCCGAGTTCAGGGTTCTGTGACGGCGGCTCCCGAAAATATGAGCATAAATGTAGGAAAACACGCAGCCGAAGAGGAAGATTTGGCAGGTCAGGAAAATCCACAGCAACAGAATCATAACGCTCCCAATCACACCATAGGAGAGGAAATGGCTGCCGATCGTAATGACACTATTGCTGACTAATTGTTGCAATCCTACAAGCAACAGGGCGGTGAGTAGCGCACCCAACCACACATCCCGCCAACCAACATAAACGGACGGCAAAATTTTGAACAAAATGCAGACAGCCAGAGCCAGAATCAAAAAAGATGAGCTTGTCTGAAGCCCTCTAGTTAGTTGCAGTTCGTCAACGTGAATGAAGAAAAAGGTTTCTTGAAAGGTTGTGACTAGCTTAAGGATGGTTCTAATGGCAATATTTGAAATTAATGAAGCTAGCAGCAGTAAGGCAGTTCCTATCACTAACAGAAAAGAAAAAAGTTTGTTGGCTATAAAGAAAAGCACCATCCTAGGAACTGATCCGACTTCAGACGCTCGACTCGGCGATTGCCAAATCTTGTTGACTGAACTCCTGAGAACGGCGAAGACTGCACTAGCTGCCCATAAGAGCAAGCTAAATCCAATGATTCCAGCTCCAACGCTGTTTTCATTCAAGGCAATCACGGTTTCTTTGACCAAACCGTGAACTTCTGGAGGTAGAAACCGCTCTACCGCTTCCTGGATGTATTGAGATGCTTCAGTATTCGGTCTAATCAACAAACCGATAATGCTCAAGATGACCAATAGTATTGGAAACAGTGAGAAGAGAGCGAAGTACGACAGGGCGGCTGCCATACCGGGGCAATTATCTCGATCCCACTTCAATCCTGTCTGGATCAGGAGTTGGGTTGCTTTTGAGGGTAGAATGGTAGACCGAATATATCGCAGCATCGTCAGTCTCTACAGTAGTTTTAGAGTGTCATGGGTGAGATAGGTTCGATATCCGGATCGTGTCCCCCGACTTGGTTGGTACGGAGAACCCAGACCGCCGCCCCATGCTTCAGAAAAACTTGCACGATCGTATCGCTCGCCTTACGGGGTAAGAGTGTTCGCCAACTGCCTAATCCCACCCATAGGTTACGGAGCGGTGCATCTTCTAGAGTAGTGCCTAAGTTGAATTCATTGGCTTCCCAATCAGCGCGGGGAGCGCCCAGTGGTTGCAATTTACGGTATAGCTTTGCTTTCACCTTCTGGAGTTGCTGGTAATGATATGCCTGTTCCGGGTTGTTTGCGAGCCAGGTTTGCAGCAGGGATTGATTGGCGGCGATCGCCTGGGCAAGGGAGCGAAGGCTGGCAAACAACGCCTGATTAGAATCCTGGGCGCAGTTATTAGCGGGACCAACGTAGGTTGCCCCTGTGCCATCTCCAATTCGATACCGAGCGGTCATCGCCTCTAGTTGGCTCAGCATATTACTTAGAGCCGAGCGGCGCGTCCCGTTGATGT
>JAFAVL010000213.1 GCA_019242465.1 Chroococcidiopsidaceae cyanobacterium CP_BM_RX_35
AACGGGAAATATCGGCATCCAACACATATTTAGGTTTAAACCTAATTGTGCTGAAAATTGCCTCAATCGCATCATGGGCACTTCTTCCTGGTCGAAAACCGAACGAGTTTCCCTCAAAACGGGCTTCCCATTCTGGTTCTATCGCTAGTTTGACTAACGTTTGCAAAGCGCGTTCGCTAATAGTAGGTATCGATAGTGGACGCAGTTCTTCCCGTTTGCCAGGTTTTGGTATCCACACCCGACGAGTGGCAGCGGCTTGATTGCCGAGCTTCAAGGAATTTACCAAGATAAGACGTACTTTTGGTGACAGATTTTTCAACCCATCCACTCCGGCTGTCTTTTTACCTCGGTTGTCTTGTGTTACCTTACGTACCGCGAGACACTTGGCTGACCAGGAATGCAACAACGTTTTCTGGTGCTTTCTAACTGCCTTGACATTGCCACGAAGCTCGGCTCTGTAGATGCGTTTTTGCAACTTAAATACTCTTCTCTCTAGCTTTCGCCAGGGAATAGTATTCCATTCCACCGTAGTCTTAACACTCGTTTTAGACGTATACATTGCTACTTGTACCTTCTACAATCCAAGTCACCGTGCCTCCGTCTGCATATCCTCTGGCTTTCCGAGAGGCGTTGGCTTCTGAGGCAATCCTTCCACCTGATAGCATCCGGTTGGCTACCTACTCAGAAAAAAACCATTTCCTGAGAGCACATCAGGTGGTTACTTCGTTCCCAATTTTCCGTTTGACGCTAGTTTTAGGATTCTCTCTCTTCACCGGGTTTATAGTGAGTGCGTGTTGGTCTGCCGCCTAATCAGCCAACCACTGATCCTTACCCTTTTGGGTCAAGCCCTACAGCCTTTTGGCTTGTTTTGCATTACGATGATTCAGTCGAAAGATTCGTCTTCCTATCCATGACCAGCTATGCTAGGCGGGATTTCACATTAGGCTAGTAGTTACCGCCATGATTCCCCGCTTCACCCCAGCAGAGAACCATTCTGCCAAGATGGGGGACTTGCTGTCACTCCTGCACTTGGAGGGATGGAATTCCACCATCACGAGAAATTGAGTTGTCAAGGTTCGGTCGGGATTTCTCCCTTCTTTTTTTTACCTTGCCCCTCATCCCTGAGCATTTCTACTCATTTCGAGGGAACGAATCACACTAGGAGCCAGCAAACATAACAGCCCAAACCAGCAATCGAGACATAGCTCAACCAGGATTATTTGCAACTAGACTATTGAGTACAGCCAGGATTAACTGCAACAGAACCAGGATTATTTGCAACCAACCAGCAATCATCTGCTCGAACCAGAATTAACTGCAACTAGCTAGAACATCAGATAGGTAGTCCAGCAGCCAGCATCTGGTCCTGCAATTCATGGGTGCGAACTGGGTCGAGTTGCCCTCGAAACAATGAGCGGATCTCAGAGGGTTTGGCATCAAACTGCTCCGCCAAGCTTTTAACGTTGTAACCATGCCGAGTCAGTTTCGGTTCCAGCTCGTCTATCTCTTTCGAGAGAATCGCCTTGACAATAGCTTCTGTAACTGGTTTCTCCCCAGTCTGGTGAGCTTCCTCAAAGGCAAGCGACAAGTGCTGCTCGATCTGTAGTGGAGTCCGCAGTTGCCTCGCCAGTAGATCGATTGCCTCCGCCGTCACAATGCTCTGTAGTTGAGTCTGTTCTGCGGTACAGACGGAGAGCAACCATTTAACATACTCTCGCTGGCTTCCGGCAATACTGTCTAAGGAAAATACGGCAGCTCGGTAGCCAATTTCTTCCATTGTGGGTCGGCGCAAATCGTTCTTCAGCTTGGGATGACCCGCCAGGACTACCGAAAGCAGACCGCCGCCATCCTCAACCACCTCAATCAGACGTTTGAGTCCAGTTAAGGTGCTGCTGTGCAAATCGTGCGCCTCATCAACAAAGAGCGCTACTGGCTTTTTGCCTTTTCTAATCAGCTCCCGCAGCTCTCGTTCTCGTTTCTCACCTTGAGAGGAGATCTTAATCTCCTTATCCGCTGACAAATCGTAGAACAAAGCCGAAATTAGTGTCCCTAGAGTAGCTCGGTCTTTGTCTACGGAGAGGGATTTGGAGACTAAAATCTTACCTTCCTTCTCCAATGTTTCTTGCAATCGTCGCAGGTCACCGTCTTGCCACAGCCAACAACTCCTGTCAGAGCAACTAGCTTGCCAGAATAGATGGCAGCCTTGATGTCCTTAAACAACTGCTTTTGATGCGCTGTCTCATAGTAGCCAGCTCGACGGAACTCCTTGACCAGACCGTAGTATTCCATGACTTCAGTAAGCATGTGGTTCCCCCCGCCGTGTGGTACAGAATTCCTGTCGCACTCGCTCCAAGATCGCTCGCTTGTTCAAAGTCTCGCTCAAGAGCGTGTCAATAAAACTCCGTTGTTCTGCCGAGAGTCTCGCCAATGGTTGACCAAGTTCGTCAGCAATGGCACGTTTGGCTGCTAGCACAGTGGGATAAGTAAACTCCTGGAACGGATCTGGATCTTGAAACGGAATGGTAGCTGGTGCCGGAGTTGAGTCGTTGTCTATGAGCAACCGGATGTCAGTGTTACCTTCCAAAGCCGCACGAGGTAAAATCAAATGCTGAGCTAAAGCTGCAATGCGTTCGGCACGTTCCTCAGTTTTGGTTTTTTTAAATCGACGATAGCGGTGTAAGGGAATTGGACCATTGACAGGATGGTAGGGTCCGTAACGCTGATCGTCTTTCTCGACAAATAGCTCGTTGTCCAATAAACCCCACCACAGCACCACAGTCTCCCCAGCTAAATCTGGGTGAACCTCGTAAGCAACGCCATCGACCGAGACTCTAGCTGAAGCATCTACCTTGCGCTGCTCTGGTTCACGAGCAAAGGTACAGAACCGTTCCCAAGGACACATTTCTCGCACACCGTAAGTTGGCAAATTTCGTTGCCAATCACAAGAGCGTGAATGTGGCTCCTCTCTGTGGGGCTGATTGTTGTAATGCAGTAGATAATTGTGTAGCCACAAGTTGGCTTCAGTCTCAGTCTCCGGTTCGTGAAAGTGGTACAGAGTTTCGTGTGCTTCTTTGACCGTCCGAAACGGTCTTTCAACCTTGCCCTTGGAGCGAGCCGTGACTCGCCTGCCGTCTTTACCACTAGGCATGTGAGTGGCAATCTTAATATCTAGGCAGTCCATCACATTCTGAAACACCCGGCTTTTAGCGATTGGTCCATTATCCATATAAAGCATCTGCGGAATGCCCTGAAAGGGGAACCCACCCATCGCCTTGGGACTCATCGCCTTGAACAGAAAACGTAAAGCCGCTTCCACATCCTCTCCATAAACACAGTGGTACTCCTGATAGCAAACGCCACTGCGGTCATCAACAACGCTATAGAGCATGAGCAAGGGATTCCCTCTGCCCGGTTCGACCCACGAGGGTTGTTGAATATGTTTGAGGTCGGAGGGGCTGAGGTCGAAATGCCAGCAATCATTACTATGGTCAGCCTGAAAGCGCACCGCTGGAGGCTGCCGCTGTAGACGCTGATGGTCATAGCCCCAAGCCTTTAAATAATAATTGAC
>JAFAVL010000470.1 GCA_019242465.1 Chroococcidiopsidaceae cyanobacterium CP_BM_RX_35
AGCTTGTCCTCAATCTAGATCTCTAGTTTGCCCTATTTGAGCTAAATGTTTGGCAGTTGACAACAGATTTTACAACAGAAGCAGTTCTCTATCATCAACTCTCGTAACCAGTCTTCCTTCTCCTCTGCCCCCCTGCTCCCTGCCCCCTGCTCTCTTCACTCCCCTATCTCCCTACTAACAATTGCTGGTTGTAACATCGGAGTGCGGACGACCGAATTATTAGCCAAAGTAAACAGCGGGTTTGACAAGATTCCTGCTAAGGATGTCGCAACGAAGGTCAACACTAAACCAACTTGCAAAGGTCGCATTCCAGGTAAATTCCATTGCACTTCCGGATAATTTTTCACTGCATTGGACATTTCTTGCGGCTCTTTGACTACCATCATCCTGACAACTCGAATGTAGTAGTAAATTGAGATGACGGTAGTGACCAATCCTAGCAAAACTAAACCGTATTGCTCCGCTTGCCAACCTGCCCAGAACAGGTAGATTTTGCCAAAGAACCCAGCCAAGGGGGGAATGCCTCCCAAAGAAAGTAGACAAATACTGAGGCAAAGAGTCAGCAGTGGATCTTTCTGATATAGTCCTGAGTACTCACTAATCTGGTCTGTTCCTGTGCGGAGGGAGAACAGAATCACACAGATGAAGCCACCTAGGTTCATGAACAGGTAGACCATTAGATAAAATACCATACTGGCATATCCGGCATCTGTTCCCGCAATCAGACCAATCATCACGAATCCAGCTTGAGCAATGGAGGAATAAGCTAGCATCCGTTTCATGCTGCTCTGAGCTAGGGCAACGACATTACCCAATACCATGCTGAGAACGGCAAGGGCTGTGAAGACAAACTGCCATTCCTCTGTTACCAATGGGAAGGCAGTTGTTAATAGGCGGATTGCTAAAGCAAACCCAGCGGCTTTTGAACCGACAGACAAGAAGGCAACAACGGGGGTAGGAGAACCTTCGTAAACGTCTGGTGTCCACTGGTGGAAGGGGGCAGCAGAAATTTTGAAGGCAATCCCGGCGGTCGCAAAGACAAGGGCGATGACAAGCCCTAAAGATTGACCGGCGCTATTGTTGGCAATGCCAGTTGCGATCGCATCAAGCTGGGTTTTGCCTCCTGATAAACCGTACAGCAGAGAAACCCCATATAGGAAGATAGCTGTACTGGAGGCTCCGATCAGCAGATATTTCAGGGCGGCTTCATTCGAGCGAGGGTCGCGCTTTGTGTAGCCCGTCATCAAGTAGGAGGAGAGACTGAGGGTTTCAAGGGAGATGAAAATCATCACCAGCTCGTTTGCCCCTGATAGGAACATTCCCCCTAAAGTGGCAGAGAGCAGAATCGCGATAAATTCTGCCAAAGCTGTGCCGCTTTGTTCCACGTAGCGGATCGACATCAAAATCGTCACGATGGCAGACAGAGCAATAATGCCGCGAAAGACAATACTGAGGTCGTCACTGTTAAAGGCACCGAGAAACGAGATGGGACTGATGTTATCCCATTGAAAGTACAGAGCAACCAGCGCACCAAGTAAACCAGCAATCGCGGCATAAGGAAGCCAGCGCTAGGCACTCCGCCCCACAATTAAGTCCCCGACTAGAACAACCATAAGGGTGGTAATGACGATCCCCTCTGGCAGAATTGTCCCAGCATTCAACTGAGCTGCGAGATTAGCAAAATCCATGAGTCGTATAGGTTTTGGCGATTAAGCACAAAGACTGAGCTGTGTTCATTGTATTGTCTTTCAGATCGCTTGTATCTGATGCTTCTGTTGATCGCGCTTTAGCTAAAGCGCGATCGCTCTATAGTACGCTTTGGCTGACCGCTATCTACTAAGTAAGTGCGTTCTATCCTATAGAAGGACACATTCTCGCAACAGGAATATGGCGAAGCTGCCTGAGGAAACTACTGCAACGATCAATAGCCTAAAACAGCAGTCGTTAGACATTGTTGAACAAGCTACAGCAGCAGAGTTTGCTCTTTTTGAGCTTTTTGGAGAGACAGATGCAACCATCCCTTATTTAGATGAGGCGAAAAACGTAGCGGAGGAGGCTGCCTCCTCTTTTTCTCAATTGTCTAATCTCCAGCTGAACATTGCACAAGCTCAACCCACTGCCTTTTTTGATATATTAGAGCTACTGTACCAGGTAATTGAACGAACCCAAGCCAGGATTCCGGCGCTGAAGCGTAGTGTCCAGGAAGTTAAGATGGAATGGAATCTGCCATGAGTCAACAACCGCGTATTCCCGATCCAGAGACATCGAGGCGACTCCTAGTGAATCTACGTCGAACCCGCTTAGAATTAGCAGAAACAAACTTAGAGCTAGCTGAGATCAATGCCAAGATAGAGCATGACATTCGGCAGCAGCGATTGGCACGAGTCAGGCAGATGTTGAATCACCTGCCCAAAGAATCATAGAAATCTGAGCAAAAGTCAGTTCTACAGGTGAAGTGTGCTGGAAAAACATTTGTCGGAACTGTAACTATTGGATATAACGTAGAAAACGAGAG
>JAFAVL010000683.1 GCA_019242465.1 Chroococcidiopsidaceae cyanobacterium CP_BM_RX_35
CAGCAGAGTTGAGCGCCGCAAAGTAATTATCTCCCGCTGGCACCACGCTGCCAATGTACTTTTGCACTAGCTCTGGGTATTCTCGCACCGCTTCAGAGATTGAGCAGAAGATCACGCCCTCCTTAGCCAGTTTCTCTTTAAACGTAGTTGCCACAGAAACGCTATCGAAGATGGCATCAACCGCCACATTAGACAGTCGCTTCTGCTCTGATAAAGAGATACCGAGTTTTTCAAAAGTTTCCAGTAGGGTTGGATCGACTTCTTCTAGGCTATTGAGCTTTGCCTTGGGCTTTTTCGGGGCGGAGTAGTAAATGATGTCTTGGTAGTTAATCGTGGGATACTTAACACTAGGCCAGGTAGGTTCTGTCATTTTTTGCCACTGGCGGTAGGCTTTGAGGCGAAACTCCAGCATGAACTCTGGCTCGTTCTTCTTGGCAGAGATCAAGCGGATGACATTCTCATCGAGACCGCGTGGGATGGTGTCCGCCTCAATATCGGTAACAAAGCCGTATTTGTAGGGCTGATTGATTAGGGACTTGACAGTAGCACTCATTGGTAGTGTTCTCTCGTGTTCTAGAATAAATCTCTTTAGAGATAGGACGTGGGTTGGGGGAACTGATGCCAAGCTCTCCTTTCCGCCTTGTCAAATAGCAGTTACAATAGAGGCAACTACTAAAACAACAAACCTTTTGTTTAATGTATCTCTATTTTAAGCTACATTAGCAACAAGAATGTTGTCAAAGTAAATTTTTCAGCCAGAATTTTTGGGACGAAGATGGCGACCACGCAACAGTCCTCAACTAAGCAGGATATTCTGCAACATTTGCTGAAGCAGGGTCAAGCAACTGCCCAAGAGTTAGCTACAGCTATAGACGTTAGCCCGCAAGCAATTCGTCGCCACCTTAAGGATCTAGAGGCGGAAGCATTGATTGCCTACCAAAGCGTGCAGGGGGGAATGGGGCGTCCGCAGCATATTTATCAGCTCAGTGATAAAGGGCGTGATCGCTTGCGATGGACATTGGGCGATCGCTTCCTAGATAGCCAAGGTCAATTTGCCGTTTCGCTGCTAGATACCCTAGAGGAAACTGTAGGACATGAGCAGGTGAGCTCGATTTTGCGTAAACAATGGGAACGCAAGGCGTCAGAATACCGCGATCACCTGGGGAATGGTTCTTTGCAAGAGCGGGTGGCTAATTTGGTAGAACTGAGAAAAGCCGAAGGATACATGGCAGAGTGGTATCCCGTTGCTGGTGATGCAGACAACGATCCTGACTACCGCTTCATCATGACAGAGCATAACTGTGCCATTTCTAATGTTGCTGAGTCTTTTCCTAGTGTCTGTAGTCATGAATTAGAAATGTTTGCCGCACTGCTGCCTGATTGCACAGTAGAGCGTACTCACTGGATTATTAATGGAGAACAGCGTTGCGGTTATTTAGTCAAAGCACGGAAGCAGGGCTCTGGATGATACGATTATGGATGTACCACAGCAATCATCAACACAATTTTTAACTTTAGAAGAGTCAGCCAAGGTTGATGCAGCCTTACTCTCTTCCTCAGAAAAATTTCTTGCTAGATTGACGATTTCATCACTAAAGCTGTTGCAGCACATTGCCCAGGAGACAGATGTAGCGATTGAGGAGCTAACAACCCAGCAAGTGATTGCCTGGTTCGAGAAGGATGGGAAGCTCAGGCGAGAGCAGGGAGGTGAATCGGCTTACCTAAAGTGGTAAGCGGCTTCAGGTTGAAGCTCTCTGATTTTAGCAATTACATGCTTGTACTCATCTATATTGCCCTCCTGTTGATAGATATCAGCAGCGTGCCGGAAATCCTCTAGTGCAGCCTGCTTTGTTCCCAGCTCATTGCGAACCACTCCTCGCTTGTAGTAGGCAAGAGTATAGTTATGGCTGAGCTGAATTGCTTGAGTGTAATCCCTGACTGCTCCCTGCTTATCGCCTAGATGGTAGCGGGCAGCTCCTCGGTTAAAGTAGGCAGTGGCATAGCTGGGCAGCAGCTGAATCGCTTGGGTGTAATCTTTAATCGCTTGCTGCGTTTCTCCTAATTTATAGTGCGCTAAACCCAGATTGTTATAGGCTAGGGCGAATCTCCGACTCAGCTGAATTGCTTGCAAGTAATCTTTAATGGCTGCTTGCGTTTCTCCTAGGTCATAGCGAACTTTACCTAAGTTGTTATAGGCTAGGGCGAATTTAGGTCTAAGCTGAATTGCTTGCAGGTAGTCTCGAATCGATCCCTGCTTGTCACCTAGTTCATAACGGGCATTCGCTCGGTTATAGTAAGTTGAGGCATTGTTGGGGTTGAGCCGTATTGCTTGGGTGTAGTTCCTCATCGCTCCCCGTTCGTCGCCCCTGTCAGTGTCAGCCCTGATGTCAACTGGATGGTTGATTAGCTTAGGGCGAGTGCTAGGGGGTATATCATTCACTCTTGCCTCAGAGTCAATTTGTGCGGTTTGTGGAGTCTGAGTTCTTAGTGCCACAAAAGTATCAATTGGAATACCGACATTAAACCCTGTTTTAATTGGTATAGTTTCTCCTGAGTTGCTTTGAGCTGAACCCACAGTCTCTCCCTCGGCATGGATGCCAACCACCTGTCCACTGGCATTAAAGATTGGACTA
>JAFAVL010000107.1 GCA_019242465.1 Chroococcidiopsidaceae cyanobacterium CP_BM_RX_35
TCATTCTATTTACACCTCGCCGCTTAGTTCAACGGATGGGCTTGGATAAATTATTGACTGCCATAGCTCAAATTAAGCCTCGACTTCCTGATATATGGCTAGCGATCGCCGGATTAGGTCCGCAACAAACTTTACTAAGACAGCAGGCTACTGACCTGGGGCTGAACGACCACGTTAGATTTCTAGGCTTTCTACCAGATGACCAATTACCTCTAGCTTATCAGGCAGCTAATCTGAGCGTGATGCCGAGTCAGAATTTAGAAGGGTTTGGATTAACGTTGTTAGAATCCCTAGCTTGTGGAACTCCGATATTGTGTACTCCTGTCGGAGGTATGCCAGAAATTTTAGCTCCGTTTTCACCCGATTTAATTACCTCTTCTTACCAGGCAACAGCTATTGCTGAACGTTTAGAAGAACTGTTAACGGGGCAGGTAAAAATGCCTTCTAGAGCAGCCTGTCGCGAGTACACTTGCTTACGCTTCGATTGGCATAAAATTGCGAAACAAGTTCGGCAAGTTCTATTGGCTTAAGAAAAAGCTAGGTACTATATAACTTTTTTGTCATCATGAAAATTGCTCTTGTCCATGATTACTTAACCCAGCCAGGTGGAGCAGAGCGTGTATTTGAATTGCTTTGTAAGCACTATCCTAATGCTGACATTTTCACATCTATATACGATCCAGAACGAAGTATTGACTTGGGTGAGCGTTTAGTTCACACGACTGTACTACAGAACATTCCCTGTGCAGCAAAGTATTTCAGACTTTTAGCTCCCTTATATTTTTCAGCCTTTCGAGCATTGGATCTACATGATTACGATTTGATCATTAGCAGTACTACTAGTTTTGCTAAGGCAGTAAAAAAAAGAGCAGGAGCACGGCACATCTGCTTCTGTCACAACGTGACCCGTTTTTTATGGGATACACGAACCTATCTGCGAGAGTATGGAGATTACAAGTATTTTTATCCATTGCTTGAAGCTATCTTCAACGCCATGAGAGAAGTAGACCTGACTTATGCTCAGGAACCAGATCTTTACATTGCTAATTCCAGTGTTGTAGCCTATCGCATTCAAAAATATTACGGCAAGCCAGCAACTGTAATCAACTATCCAATCAACAGCAACAAATTTAGTTTTCTCGAGCAAAAAGAAAACTTTTATTTAGCATCATCTCGTCTAATTAGCTATAAGCGTATAGATGTGATAATTGAAGCATTTAATTGGTTGGGGTGGCCATTATTAATTATTGGAAATGGACCTGAACGAGAGCGTTTAGAATCTAGAGCTTTGAAAAACATTCAGCTTCTTGGACATGTAAGCGATGCCGAGCGCAGTAGTTTAATGACAAAAGCTAGCTCAGTAATTGTTGCCGCTCTAGAAGACTATGGATTAGTGCCAATAGAAGCTAACGCTAGTGGTACGCCAGTAATTGCTTATGGTGCAGGCGGTGTGTTAGACACTCAGATACCTGGTCAAACAGGAGTATTTTTCCAACGACAGACACCAGATGCCCTACAATCAGCACTACTTAAAGCTAGGGAAATCTCGTGGGATTACAGAAAAATCCGCAATCATGCCCTGAGTAAATTCTCTGAAGAAGCATTTTTTAACCGGGTTGACCAGATGATTGAGAAAGTTTGTAGTGCTGCTTGATTATAAACTCTATCCACTCGTATTTTTGAAGTACCAGATATGGTAAAAGTAACTGAAAGTGATTTCAACTTAGCTGCAGAAACAGAACCGGGCTACGGACAGATGTTCGCTGTTTTGATGCGTCGCCGTTTTTGGGTGTTCAGTATATTGTGCGCAACTTTGTGTTTTGCCACTGTCTTAACTTTAATAACGAAACCTACCTATAAAAGCTCTATGCAACTGTTAGTAGAGCCAAATTACCAAGGAAAAAAAGACCAGAGTGAAACTTCAGCAGGAAATGAATTTGTTGACTCTAATGTTGTAGTAGATTATGCTACTCAAATTAACGTGCTACGCAGTCCTCTGGTCATACAAAACGTGGTAAATTTACTTCAGCCGGCATATCCAAATATTACTGTGAGCCAGCTTCAAAGCTCCTTGGTTTTAACACCAGTAACAGAGGATAAAGTTAACACCAAGATTATCCAAGCAGTTTACACCGATAAAAACCGGGTTAAAACCAGAAGAGTGCTAGACACACTTTACGAAGTTTATCAAATTTATAATCGACAGCAGCAGGAACAGCGCTTGGCAAAGAGTCTTAGATTTATCAATGAGCAGATTCCACAGGTACAAAAGCTTGTTGAACAATCCGATACCAAGCTACAACAGTTTCGTAGCAATCAGAACCTGATCGATCCAGAGCAACAAGCAACGCTCGTAACTCAGACTTTAAACACAGTTGAGCAAGAGCGACAGATAATCCATGCTCAGTACCGAGATAATCAGGCTCGCTACATCGACCTACAGCGGCAACTTGCCCGCTCTCCACAGAAAGCATTAATCTCCACTCGTTTGAGTCAGTCACAGCGCTACCAAGCGTTGCTCAATGAGTTGCAAAAAACAGAACTATCTCTAGCACAGCGACGCGTGGTGTTCAAGGAGAGCGACCCTCAGGTTCAAAAGTTACTAGAACAACGTCAGAGCCAGCGCGATCTCTTACAAGCAGAAGGGGGAAGGGTTTTAGGTGAAGATGCGCCTCAAATCAAGAGTACAGGAGAAAGTTTGCTGACAGAAGGTCAGTTTGGCACAATTGAACAGAACTTGACTGGTCAGTTGCTAGAAGTCCAGACAAATCTAGATAGTCTAAGGGCTCGCGATATGAGCTTAACAGGGAGTGAGCAGCAGTTGCGAGACCGACTTAACCGACTTCCCATGTTAATAGCTGAGTACAATCGCTTACTGCCGTTTGTGCAACTCAACCGCGAAAGGCTGCAACAGCTACTGAAGGCAAAACAAGAATTCAGTCTCGAAATTGCCCGAGGGGGATTTGACTTGCAAGCTTTAGAGTTGCCTCAACTGGGCGAGAAAGTAGGTCCTAGTTTAAAGCTGAATTTGTTACTGGCTTTAGTCGTTGGGTCGATGCTGGGTGGTGCTGCGGCCTTTCTTCGCGAGATGTTCGATGATGCTGTTCGTACCTCCGACGAGTTGGCGAAGCTGGTTGCCCTACCCCTACTAGGAGCGATGCCCAAATTGCCTAATACAAAAGCTGATGAGCTGAGCGTCAGTTTGCCTTTCGGTAAGCCTAAACTCCTAGCACCTTGGACAATTAAGGTAACGAATTGGTCACCATCTTGGCAATCGATGGATTTGATTTACAAGAACATTCAACTTCTGAATTCTTCATCTTCACTCAAATCCCTAACACTCACCTCAGCAGTAGCCGGTGAAGGGAAGACAACGCTATCTCTGGCTCTGGCGCTAAGTGCTGCCCGTTTACACCAGCGGGTACTATTAATCGATGCCGACCTACGCCGTCCCCATCTACATCAAAGACTGAAGCTGCCTAATCAGCAGGGACTTTCAACATTACTCACAAATGATGTAAGTTTGCCAATCAAAAGTAGTATCCAATCCTCAGATGCATACATAGATGTATTGACCGCCGGGCCAATGCCTGATGACCCTGCTAACCTGTTGAGTTCTCCTCGGATGTGGGAATTGATGGCACTATTTGAGCAGACCTATGATTTGGTATTGGTAGATGCCCCACCGCTTCTGGGTATGCCAGATGCTATCCTAGCAGCGTCACTTTGTAGTGGTGTGGTGCTAGTGTCACGTATGGGTGCTGTGACGAAAACTGAACTTGCGCACGCTACAGCCATGCTCAGCAGATTAAACGTGATTGGGGTAATAGCAAACGAGGCTAGCGGTCCTGGTAATGGCTATAACTACACAACTTACGCTAAGCAACGTGAGGTTGTTCCCCCAAAAAGGGTAAGGGAAGTAGCCAAATTATTCTGAGCTGAGTGGGTCTAGTCAGATTGACATTCTTGCCATTGCAATCGTGATTTTAGTAGGAATCCCAAAGATATATCTTTGGGATTCCTACTTCTACAATTTGTTATTAGGGATGCCACCGTTTTGATGCCAGCTTGGCTAAAATTGACTACCCTGAAAGCTTTCAGCAAGTTTTTCCTTAATTCAAAAAAATATCCCCGCCGGCGAAGATTCGTTGCCAAATTAGTACTTCAATGCTTAACACTATCCAAAACTCAATCTCCAAATTTCAATCTGAATTTTCATACCGCATAGCGCTTAAAAAGCATGCTAAAAATCTGCCTGCAATTGCTGCCCACGATCAGTATGTTCTTGATGGTCTCAAGAGCGAAGGAGTTGTTGTTACATCTCTAACAAATTTGGGATTTTCTTCCACGTCGCAACTTTTAGATGCTGCTAGAAACGGATTGGTTAACATGTCAACTGATGACAGGTACATTAACCGCCATTTATTGTACAATCGTCCTCTAATCTACACTGTCACAGATATACCAAGCTTTAGTCAATGGGCACAAGAAGAAAGATTAATCAAAATCATTGAGAATTACATTGGTCTCGAAATTGCTTTTCAAGGTGTACATTTACGCAAAGATTTTAACAATGCTAAACAGATAGGCACACAGCTATGGCACAAGGATGCTGAAGATCGTCGTATCTTAAAAATCTTTGTTTACTTAAATGATGTTAGCGAAAATCACGGACCTTTTGAATACATCCCAAAGCATATAACCTCCTCGTTCTTAACATCTTGGTGCATTTACTACAAGCTTGTAAAGACGGGCTTTCTAGGCATCAGCGATGATGAAATGAAGCAAATAGTACCTAAATCAGTCTGGAAGTCGTGTCCAGGACCTGCGGGCACAGTCATTTTCGTAGATACAAAAAGCGTTATCCATCATGGCACTCTACGTCAAGTAGAGCGATCGGCTCTATTTTTTGTCTACACCGCCAGATACCCTAAGAACCCAGAACTTTGTACCCAATACAGTGACCAGACTTTTGCTAGACCAAAACTAAGGGTCAGTTTATGAAAGTTCCTAGATTTTTGGTCTTACTACCCTCTCATTTTTAAGCCAGCATTTACCACTGTAAGTTTGACAACATATGACAGTCTTCGAAATCCCAACTCTACTGCCGTACTTCTCCTTAAATCAGAAGCAACAAGATAACAGATTGCATTTCTACAGGTTGAGATGGCGACAAGGGCAACTGTTGGTAAGTCCCAAACAAAAGCCTTTGCAGCCTTACCTACACTCACTTGAGAATGAGCAATGGTTGGTGGAGTGCTTGAAGCACTCTCCAGTGCGACTGGTTCGTATTGACCCTACTGTAGGTGAGACAAACTTAAAGTTTTGGGTTTCAGCATGCAAGCAAGCTTCTAAGGCAGTGTTCCTGCGCTTACCTACTGCCCATGTACTACCCAGCAGGCATTGTCCGCAAAGCTGGTGGCTACTAAAGCGCTTGATTGACTGGGGCGCTGCTTCTATATTGCTGCTGGTTCTGAGTCCAGTCATTCTAGGGCTTGTTTGTCTGATGGGCATTTACTCGCCAGGACCAATCTTTGTCCAGCAGTGGTGCGTTGGTGAGCGAGGTAAACTATTTCAGCTCTTGAAGTTTCGCACAACAACCGTGAAAGTCGAGACTTTTGAGCAAGAGATGATGGGTAACCAGAATCCACTCCAATGCGAAGACGAGTCCTGCGTCACATCATTAGGACGTTGGCTGCGCAAGTCTAGCTTGGATACGATACCGCAGTTGCTCAATGTGCTACGGGGCGAGATGAGTATTGTCGGACCGCGTCCTTGGAATCTGGCTGATGCAGTACGGCTAAGCCCAGAAGAAAGGCAACATCTGAATGCTTTGCCGGGAATCATCGGAGCTTTACAGTTGGAAACGAGATCGAATTTATTGGACTTAGACGCACTCAACCGCTGTAGTCAAGAATATCTAAGCAATTGGTCGTTGTGGCAAGACTTAAAAATCGTACTACTGACTGTACCAAAGTTGTTCTCAGGCTTTAACACTTATTAGTTCACAACTCAGTTGTCCGCAATTGTAAATGGGGTATTGTCAACTTAAACCAACAGAGATAAATATCAACCACTACCTTAAAGCTCACATTTGCTTGTAGTTGCAGGTGACAAAGATGCCATCTTACTTTTTCTCGTCTAACCATGAAATAATTGTTCGCCCGCTCTATTATATAGCTGATCTCCTCTATAAGCCCTGGGACTTCTTTAACACAGTGTATAAAAGACTTAATAGAAAAAGACTGAAGAAGTCAATGAAGTTTTGCGGAGAAAATGTTTATATTGGTCCTCAAGTCATTATCGACGAGCCATTTAACTTAGAGCTAGGCAATAATACCTGTATCTGTGAATTTACTCACATATCTGCTTTGGGAGGAGTCAGAGTTGAAGATGGCACTATGATTTCTAGTCATTGTTCTATTGCTACTATTACACATCCCAATAACTCTCACAATCGTATTACAGAACCTGTCATTACGAAACCCGTAGTTATTGGAAGAAATTGTTGGATTGGAACAGGTGCAATTTTACTTCCTGGTATCACGATCGGCGATGATGCAATTGTCGGTGCTGGTTCTGTTGTTACTAAAGATGTTTTACCCAAAACAGTTGTTATTGGAAGCCCTGCTACGGTTCTTAAAGAGATTGAGTTATGAGATGCGGTAAAGTACTCCTTCAACAAGAGGGTAATTTTCTTAATCACTGGTTTTCAATCCATGTGGTGATACCATCTAAGATCTATTCTTAGCATGTGGATTTGGTACAAATGAAAATACTCATAACTGAAACAGAGAAAAAATATGTCTACAGCAGTCTGTACTTTATTTGAAGGCGACTATCACTACGGTGTAGGAGTCTTGACAAATTCTCTATATAGCCATGGCTTTCGCGGTGTGGTTTGGGCTGGATACCGAGGGGCTTTGCCACCTTGGGCTACTTCTCTGAAAGCAGGGCGGGGCTATCAAGAATTTTCTGTAGCCGAGGGTTGTGTAATTCGTTTTGTGCCGCTAAGCACTGAAAAATTTCTTTCTAATTACAAGCCGGATTTCATGCTGGAACTGTGGGAAAGTTATTGCCCGGACGCTGAGAACCTATTTTATTTTGACCCCGACATCGTAAACAAGTGTAGCTGGACCTATTACGAGAGGTGGGTCAATCGCGGAATTGCCATATGCGCAGAAGTAAATTACTGGATGCCAGCCAATCATCCTCATCGTATGGCCTGGAAAGAGTTCGCCGAAGATAACGGTCACGTCTGTCAGCGCGAACTAGACTGTTACTTTAATGGCGGTTTCATTGGTCTTAAACAGAGCAACAAGTCCGTAATATTACTTTGGCAAAAGCTATTAGAAACCTGCGAGATGGCGGGATATATTAGTTTAAGAGATTTCCATTTCACTCCTTTCGCTCCAGTTTACCCTTATTTCACAGGCGATCAATGTGTTCTAAACTTAGCACTAATGCTAACGTCTTATCCACTAAGTCCTATTGGACCTGAGGGAATGGATTTTTGTAGACAGGGCAACATCATGTCTCATGCAATAGGACCAAGCCCTAAACCGTGGCGAAAGCAAACAATAATTAGTGCTTTAAATGGTATGCCGCCGACCATAACCGAAAAATTATTTTGGCAACACACTCAAGTACCTATTCAAGTTTACCCACGAACTAAAAATCTCCGGAAAAGTTTTGAACTCCGCTGTGGATCTGCTATTGGTCGCTTCATACAGCGTACCTAGGCTTGAGACAATCTTTTCTCCATTATCCTTGAATTGGTTAGTCTACACTGGCATCCATAAACTATTATTCACTATGCTCATGTATCTCAAACTTCCCCTGCCAATTCTTAGAGTACTGAAAGCCACAAGTTTATGGAAACATAATTACTTAATCCTACGAGAGTTCAAACACTTTCGTAAAATTGTAGTCTTAGCTATAATTTTCATGTTTTTGGCTGCAATTTTTGAGGGCTTTGGTTTAGGTTTTCTGCTTGCCTTTCTCCAAGGCTTAACTACGCCTAATGCAAAACCTGTTGAAACAGGAATTGGCTGGTTTGATATTTGGATATTAGGAGTTAATAATTCTTCAATCAATCGATTCTATCGAATATCTACAATAATTGTAATAGTCACATGGATGCGCGCAACTTTTAACTACTTTGCACAGCTTTATAGCGCATATGCTGAAATTAGTTTAGTAGATGGTTTGCGTAAAAGAATTTTCGATCAGCTACAAGCTCAAAGTCTAAGTTTCTTCGCAAAGAAACGTTCTGGCGAACTCATTGATATCCTCACTAATGAAGTGGAGAGGATCAGGCAGATCTTTAGTGGCATGTCTTTCCTAGTGACTAGAGGTATAACACTTATAGTCTACTCGTTGTCAATGTTTTTGATTTCATGGCAGCTTTCAATAATTTCAATTTTGCTGTTTGGACTTTTAGCAATAGGTTTGTCAACGCTAAATAGACGAATTAGAGAGTTCAGTTTTGGTATCTCAATAGCTACTGGTCAGTTTACTTCTACTGCACTGGAGTTCATTAATGGAATTCGTACAGTTCATGCGTTTTCTACGCTTGATTTTGAGCGTAAACGTTATTATCAAGCCAGTTTTGAAGTAGTAAAGGCATGGAAAAAAGTTTACTCAACTTCAGTCTTAGTGAAGCCTCTTGCAGAGAGCATATCTACAGTAGTTCTCATTGGTATGATTGCTGCAGCGCTCACAAGTAAGTTGCTACCGATTGCCTCGTTACTGACATTCTTCTTCGTGCTATTTCGTCTAGTACCAACTGTT
>JAFAVL010000194.1 GCA_019242465.1 Chroococcidiopsidaceae cyanobacterium CP_BM_RX_35
ACTTTCGGGTCGATGATTTTTTGACCGATACCAGGAAACTTAATCGCTAGAGAGATTTTTTGACCTGAGCCTAAAACGTAGGTAACTTCGCCAATACCAAAATCTTTATGGAGAATGCGATCGCCTACAGTCCAGTGGAAGACGCTATCCTGGGGCAATTGCTGCGGGGAGATGTTCGCTACTCGACTTACACTTAGTCTCGTGGCTAATAATTCTTCGGGTAATTCCTCAAGAAACTGAGAACGAATAGCAGGTTCGCGGGAACCGTAAAGGCGACGTTCGCGGACGTGGGAAAGATACAACAGCTCAGCCGCACGGGTAATGCCTACGTAACATAGACGGCGCTCCTCCTCCAGGGCAGCAGGATCATCTATGGAGCGGTAGTTGGGAAATAGTCCCTGCTCTAAACCGACTAGAAACACAATAGGAAATTCCAGCCCCTTGGAAGCATGTAGCGTTAACAGCGAGACTTGTGTCTGTCCCTCTTTTAAGTTATCTAGATCAGAGGTGAGGGCAGTACTGGCAAGGAAGGCTCCGAGAGTGGTTTCTTCGTTCTCTTCTTCAAATTGCAGTACAGCGTTGTAAAGTTCCTGAACGTTTTGCAGTCGATCTCGGCTCTCGTCAGTATCCTGATTTTTCAGCTCTTGGATATAACCAGACTCCTCCATCACTCCCTGGACAATTTCAGAAGCATTCACGGCATCAACCTGTTCCCAGTAGCGCTGAATCAATGCCGCAAAGCTAGTAACGCTCTTAGCTGAGCGCCCAGCTAACGTTCTCACAGATGTCTCATCCGCCAGGATTTCCCAAAGAGTTGTACCTAATTCTTGAGCAGCAGTCACGAGCGCATCAACAGTGGCTTTACCAATACCGCGTCGCGGCGTATTAATCACGCGTAGCAGACTAACGGTATCTGCCGGATTAGCGATCGCTCGTAAATAAGCTAGAACATCTTTAATTTCCTTGCGATCATAGAATTTCAATCCTCCCACTACGTTGTAGGGAACACCCCAGCGCACAAGAGATTCTTCTATCGGGCGAGATTGGGCATTAGTACGGTAGAGAACTGCAAAACTCCCCCAATGGAATTCTGAGTGCTGACGCTCTAAGGTGCGGATTTGACTCACCACAAACTCAGCTTCATCAATTTCGTTATCAGCTTTGTGACAGTAGATCAGTTCGCCCGCCTCGCGTGTGGGCTTCAAGACTTTATCAATGCGTTGCGTGTTATTTTCAATTAACTGGTTAGCCGCTTGCAGAATGTTTTCTCGAGAGCGATAGTTTTCTTCCAGCTTCACCATCGTGCGAGTGTCTGCATCCGGCAATCCATCGCCAAAGTCATCCTGAAATTCTAGCAAAACGGTATAGTCTGCCCCACGAAAGCCATACACGCTCTGATCGACATCCCCAACCACAAAAACTGAGCGGTTATACCAATCCCACTCGCTCTTTCTCGTTTCTTGATTCGTCACCAATAGACGAATCAGTTCATACTGAATCCGGTTAGTATCTTGATATTCGTCTACTAGAATGTGACAAAATCGCCGATGCCAGTAGCCTAGAACCTGCTCATTTTGCTCAAACAACTTTACAGGCACCAAAATTAGGTCATCAAAATCCAGCGCATTGTTTGCTGCTAAAGCATTTTGGTAATGGCTGTAAACCTCTGCTATCACCCGTCCACGATAATTTGACTGCTCCTGCTCAAATCTTTTGGGTGTCAAGCCTTTATTTTTCGCATGACTGATGCTGTAGCGGACAGAACGGGGTTCAAACTTCTTGTCATCTAGCCTCAGTTGCTGAGTGACGATGTTTTTGATCAGACTCTGAGCATCAGATTCGTCAAAGATGGAAAAGTTACGGTTCCATCGATGCCCTGTTTCATCCTGATATTTTTCAATGTCAAATCGGAGAATGCGGGCAAATAGACTGTGAAAGGTACCAATCCACAAGTTTTTGATCGTAGTTTTATAAACATGTGTCTGTAACCTAACCTGCGAATCCGCTGCCAACGACTCCAAAGGTTGACCATACTCTGCTACAGCCAATCTTTCAGCAAACAGCTTCCGAATGCGCTCTCTCATCTCCCGCGCAGCTTTATTCGTGAAAGTCACCGCCAGGATATTTTCTGGATCAACCCGGTGTTCCAGGATCAGATTAGCAATCCGGTAAGTCAGTGCCCTAGTTTTGCCCGAACCTGCCCCAGCTACCACTAACAAAGGACCACAGAAATGTTCCACTGCTTGACGTTGGCTGGGGTTGAGGTGGCTGAGAAAGTCACATGTGTTGGTCATGGGCAACAAAAGGGAGAATCTCTCATATTCTATCCCTTCTGCAGTGTAAGCCACCTTTGAGCCTC
>JAFAVL010000256.1 GCA_019242465.1 Chroococcidiopsidaceae cyanobacterium CP_BM_RX_35
TTGGCTTCTAGTACAAACATCTGTCCTCCTTATGGTGTTATTTTACCATAAGAAATTGATTCGCTATCGCTCAGTTTGTTTATTGGTCGCAATTCATCTGGGCACCAAAGAATTTTGGTGCCAGCCTTCTTGCTCCATTAAGGTAATTGGATTATTTATTAATCGCTGTGAGTTTGGCGTAGTAATTTAGAGCTTAACAACAGATCGTTCACACCACCCAACGGCGTTACGAGGAACTGAGGAGGAGTGAGCTTAGATCCCTTGCTCCCGGCAGAACTGGCGGACTGCCCGAACCACCGTCAGATCGGTTCCGGTTCTGCGAAGCTGAAGCCACTGGTTTAACTGATCAGTCTGAACGCTTGGAAACACCCGACTGTTAAGGGAATCGATATATGCCCCGCCTTCTAGTCGCCTAATTTTGATTATCTCTTGCTGGTAGAGCCATATTTTGGGAACGCCCATTGCCTGGTAGATATTAAGTTTGCTGTCCGAGCTGTTGGCAATATCTACTTCTAGCGCTAGGTCGGGTGGCAAATCGGCAGGAATTGCTTCTCCTAGCCCCTGGCCTACCTGGGCGTTTTGAATATAAAAGCAGCTATCGGGTTCTACACCCCTATTTAGGTTCGGTCGATTCATAGTCATTGAACCTAAGTCATTAAACTCAAAGCCAAATTCTTCTGCCAGGGTTAGTGCGATGGTTGCCAGAACTCGATTTGCAGCTTCATGCAGTTGACTGGGCGTCCTTATTTCTAACACTCCATTGTCATAAGCGGTGCGAGTGGTGCGATTGTCACCCAGTTCTGCAAGCAGCGCTATGTACTTTTCCCAGGTAACATCTGGAATACGGATGGCACTACCGGGAGCTAACTCAATCTGGCTAATGGGTGTAGCAAGTAATGCGGTCATGGGTCTCAGCCGTCTAAATGCGGTGTCTCGATCGTACCGGCAATTTAAAGACGCAACTCGGCTCTGAAAAATATGACGGCATCACTCAACTCGACTTTGAACTGTATCTGATTTTCAGTGTCAAGATCACGGAGGTCAAAAGTAAAGTTACGACATTTGCAGCTGTCATGGGAACATCGCGAATAGAAATGCTATAAATCAACTAAAGAATAATACCTGTACAAAGAATAATCAGCATATTCCAAGAAAGATCTTGAGCTGATTTCGACTTCCAAGTTTTAATCACCTGAGGCAGGTAGGCAATAGTTGAGAGGACTCCTGCTGTTATACCTAAAGTAGTTGTGAAATTAATTTCCATTTTCTATGTACTATCTCAAGTTTTTAGACAAGTAGTCAAGCACGAAACGCCGACTCTCGACCACAAGCGGTACGAGAGCGGCTTCCCGTTACGGCAAGTAATATGTCCCCTGCTTACTACCTACTACTTCATAGATGCCATTTCTTGCTGGATCTTGCTCTTGGCTGCTTTAAACTCAGTCGCCATTTGCTCTTTTTGTTCCTTGCTGCAATTGTTATCAATCGCTGCGAACATTGTGCTTTCTTCTTGACGAATGTGATCGCCAACTACATCCATCAGCTGTTTAACTTTCGATCTGAACTCATCCGCTGAAGCTGGGTCAATCGACTTAATTTCATCCAGCATCCGCTTCATTTCAGCTTGCTCGTCGTACAGCTCTTGAGTATTGTCATTGCCGTAGAATGAGCGAACTTTTGGATAAACAGTTTCTTCTTCAGCTTGAGCATGTGCTAATAGATCTTTGTAGAGCTGCCCAAAGTACTCTTGGAGCTTTTGAGCATCCTTAGTAGTCCCAATTTCGGTGAAGATAGTGTTCACCTTATTGTGATCCAGCCTAATCAAAGTCTGGATGTTCATATCCTGCTTATCTGTATTTTGGGTGATGACGCTACCAGCTACACCCGACAAGGCAGCAACCGCATCTTGTACTCGTGCCCAAAGTCCTTGATCTGCATCTTTTCCAGTTAGTTCGCGGACACCCACCAGCTCTAGCATTCCTTTGAGTTGTTCTTGATGAGCACGATTCTCAAAGTTGACGGTGTTCAAAGGCGCGATCGCAACTTCAATATCAGCACCAACGACCTGCGCGGCTTTGTGAACAACAATACCACTCATCGCCTGACCATGCTTGAGTAGTTCATGCTGAGCTATCTTTTGGTAAAAGGACAGTTCATCGCCTGCCATCATTTGTTCTGCTTGCTCCACAAACTTCTTAACCGTGTTGTGAGGCTCAGCCTGATTGCCATACTGCACGATCACCGTTTCCAACACGCCTATATTTTTCTGGTCGTCGCTTAGCATATTCTGGAGGCGATCACGAACATCCTGATCTGGACAAGAACCGATTAATTTCTGCTCAGTAGAAATGATTAAGGTTTGGATCGCTTTCATATCTGCCAGCTTTCCAGCAATCGCCTGGCGCTTTGTATCATCAAGCGTTGTTACCATCGTTTTTTCTCCTTTAGGTTATGCTGTTATCTGAAATGAGTGAAAGCTACACTCGTCTGTATTTTTCAGTGGTTAAGACTACAACCTTCCTAATTGTGAGGTTGGCAGATTTTATATTCACCTATCCGTAGTCAGACTTTAGCAGTTTCTTCACGTCTTTATATTTCCTTATTTCCTAGCTCCCCTACTTTCTTTTGTTCCCCTTCTCATACCAAAGGTTGATTAAAGCCATCCTGCTAATTTGGCACAATTAGACTGTCACAATATATTCAGTTAAAGTTTAGCTGCCGATGTGGCAAATAAAAAAGTAGGGAAATGATTGACTCTTGGATGATAATCGGTGGTGTAACCCTGTTGGTTGCGCTAGGAAGTTTTCTGTTGAGACCACGTGATCTTCAGTGGGCTACGCATTTACGGTTGCCGAAGTGGCTGTTCTTTGAACCTGCTATTCCCCTCATCTGGACTGTTGTGTTTTCTAGCGGGGCTTGGTCAGCTAATCTAATTTGGGACAAAGACCCAGGGAGTTTTAAAACCTGGTTGCTGATGGGATTCTATCTATTATTGGAAATTGTTACAGTAGCTTATATTCCAGCAACACTTAGGCTGCGGAGTCTTAAAGTTGGCACAGTTTTAGGGGGAGTGGGAGTTATCTTATGTATCGTACTTGTAATAACTATATTGCCTATTTCCAAAGAGGCAGCTTTACTACTCCTTCCTTATCTAATTTGGAGTCCGATTGGTACATTGACAACTTGGAGAATGATGCAACTCAATTTTGATGCTGCGTAGTATAAAAGACATCGGTTAGCTCTGGTAAAACATGAACTTTTGGGGACGTAATAGAGTGGGGTAAGGTTGCAGTACTTACAAGGTAGAGAGCAGCAGTATAAGCCAGTGCAATGCAAAAGCGATCGCTGACGGTTAGATTTCGTTTGTTTGAAGGCTGAATCATCTCTTTGTGTCCTTTCTGGCAATTTCTCAACAACTGTCCTTATCGTAGAGATTCGAACTAGAATAAACATCTGAAGAACGTCTTGATCTACACCAAACTAAAGTAAAGTTGTCCCTGTTAACTTTCGTTATGTTGTTAGGCACATTTATTTAAGCTGTTCGTCGTTTTGGTGGAGTAGGGCTACTGCTTTATTTCTTTCCCGACCGCGAGAGCTAACTTTACAGCACGACACTTTACAATTGGTAGTGCTGCCGGGGCAGGGTAAAGAATTTACCAATATACCGTGCGGTCTAAATCCCGCCTACACTGACTGCGAAGGTAATAATATTGATGCCATCTAAGCAATGCTTGCAGGTGGTCATCAGCAGTTTGTCACATTTAACCTAAAGAGCAAAGATGAAAGACCTGACTCGTTATCGAAATATCGGCATCTTCGCTCACGTAGATGCAGGTAAGACGACCACAACTGAAAGAATCCTGAAACTTACAGGTAAAATCCATAAAATTGGTGAGGTACATGAGGGGGCGGCAACGACAGACTTCATGGAACAGGAGCAAGAGCGGGGGATCACGATTCAGTCTGCTGCTACAACTTGTTTCTGGAACGAACACCAGCTAAACATTATCGATACTCCTGGACACGTGGATTTCACTATTGAGGTCTACCGTTCCCTCAAGGTTCTCGACGGCGGCATTGGTGTGT
>JAFAVL010000427.1 GCA_019242465.1 Chroococcidiopsidaceae cyanobacterium CP_BM_RX_35
CGTTCCTCTCTCAGTTTAAGGACTATCCAGAGGAAAAGTCACAACCTGGGTATTTTACAGATGGAATTATTACCACGGCTCCAGTTATCTTCGACATACTAGGGGAAGAGTCGCAGGCATTTAAGTCAGAATTTAGACAAAAGTATGGCACAGAACCTACTTATGTTGGTGCCTTATATTACGACACCGCCAAAGTGTTAGTAGCAGCCATGCAGCAAGCAGGGGTGCAAGGCAACCCAGCAAATATAGCAGACGAGCGACGCCAAATTAGAAATGCTCTCGCTGGAATTAACTCCAAGGGAAAGGCAATTACCGGAATCGCTGGACCAATTTACTTTGATCAAGAGCACAATGCCGTTAGACCTGTTGCCATTGGTATTTTAGAGCAGCAGCAACTAGTTTCTGCCTTTATCCAACTGACACCGATTTTATCTTTACAGAATCAACCAGAACTAGAACAAGAAGTCCGAGCTGATGATGTCGTTGCTCTGGGTGAACAATATCTTTACAAGACGAATATCGTACCTACTGGTATCGAAGTTAATCAAATTAGCAATCTTAATTTGGAGGATAAAACTTGCACTCTTGATTTTGACATTTGGTTTCGGCACCAAAATCAAGGTCAAGTTATAGAGGAAGTGAAAAAAGTTGAGTTTCTCAATGCCCTAGAGCCAGTTGAGCTAAAAAAACCTTTAGTAGAAAAGAAAATAGATAATATCTTTTATCAACTCTATAAGGTCAAAGGCAAATTTCAGGTTGATTTTTTGCCAGAGCGCAGATTCGGTGAACACACGCTGGGCATAAGTTTTATTAATCAAGATATCAATCACAACAACTTAGTTTATGTGATTGATGTAGTAGGTTTAGGTGAACGAGAAGGCTTACAGCATCGTGAGCAGGAGCCATGGCACAGATTGGAAATTCTCAGTCCAGCCACCGGTTGGAAACTCAATCAGACTTTGTTTTTCCAAGATTTAGTTACAAAAGATGCTCAAGGAAATCCGAAATCGCTTTCAGCTAAGGAACAACAAGCTAAATTTTCTCGATTTAATTTGGAGCTTACAATCACTAAAAATGAGATTAATTTTCGCAGAATTATGCCAGTTCCTATTGCTACCTATTTAGCAATTGGTAGCAGTATCATTCTGGGATTTATCTTTGTTTTAGGCAAATTTAACTGGTTGAAACTGCCAACTCAATGGAGTTGGATTTTGCAAGCATCGTCAGTGCTATTATTCCTATGGTCAATTGAAGCTGTACTAATTTCTTGGCTAGGGCAAAGGGAGCTAGGCTCAGGGGTGATGCAGTTAGCGGTGATGGGCTTTAGCATACTATGGTGGCTAGTTCCCTGTTTTATTCTCAATCTTGCAATCCAAGATTTTATCTGGGCTACGTTAGAAAAGAGTACCCGGCAGAACGTTCCTACTTTATTACGACGGCTAGTTTCTGTCGTCATTTATTTGTTTGCCGTGTTCGGGATAGTAGCTTACGTATTCCACCAACCCATAACTAGTTTGCTAGGGGCTTCTGGTTTATTTCTGACGATTATTGGTTTAGCTATCCAGATTAATATTTCTAATGTGTTTTCGGGGTTAGCAATTAATTTGGAAAAAGCTGTTCGAGTGGGCGATTACATTGAGTTGCCTGAGAAAAAAATTATTGGCTATGTCCACGATATCAACTGGCGGGCGACTCGCATCCGGACTATTTCTGGCAATATTGTGCTAGTTCCCAACAGCGAGATTAATAATCAGACAATCATTAACTATGCCTTACCTGATAAACTCAGTAATGCCGATATTGTTTTCTGTTTGGAGCATAAAGTATCTCCTGAACAGGCAACAGCGGTACTGTTAGAGGCAGTTAAGGTAGTTTGTGATATGGGTGTTAATAGCCCTTTATCCCAACCAGAGCCTTGTGTATTGGTAAGTGATATTACTCTAGATGGAGTGGAATACTGGGTTAGATGTTGGTTTGTTGCGGGAGAAACAACTCTTAGCCTGATTAAAAATGTGGTGACACGAAGTGTACTAGAACATTTGCAGCGAGCCGAGATTAAATTAGCAGAATCAAATGTCACTATCCTACGCGAAAATTCACCGTAGACTCTTGCTTGAGGTTTGAATAGTCTGCTCTCATTATGAGAATTGCTCCCAAAAACAGGGTTGTGTTGCAAAAAGTTGTTGAGGACAGAAAACTCCTTGAGAATCGACGGCGCGGTACAAGTATCTATCCTTGCCTTTAATCTTGATGTACGTCTCATCTACTCTCCACGAGTCATTAGTCGGGCGTAAATAGGGTCGGCACCGCTCGTCTAATTCTGGTCCATACCGATGTACCCATCGGTGTATTGTTGCGTGGTGGATATCTAATCCTCGCTCATTCACCATTTCTGCTACTTGCCGATAACTGAGTGGGTAGGAGAGATACCAACGCACGCACAGTAGGATGATTTTCGGTTCGTAGTGCCGCTATTTAAAGGGGTTGGACTTAGACATGTGAAGAGGTCAGACAGGGCACGAGCTTATGCCTGCTTATCACCTCCCCTGATTTTTGCAACACAGCCTGCCGAACTCCGGCGATGGGTCTGGAAGTGACTCTTTCCCCACTCTTGGTATGCACGAGTTGCTCGTTCATTGGTCTTTCTAGCGCAGACATTATTAAGCTCTCGCTCACTACCATCACTACCGCAAGCGTGCTCAAGCTTTCTAGAATTATCTACAACTGTAGAGCCCATTCTCTTAGAACATCAGACCAATGGAAAATTTACAATAACAAAACTTTCAAATTTTTAGGCTGATTTTCAGGTGAATTCCATAGTTTTGTGAAGGCATGGAGCTTCGACGCACACTCGCTGTAAATTAGTCAAGCAAGTCAATTTACTGCAGAACAAGAACTTGGTTAAAGTGAGTCTTAGTTAGAAATAATACTTAATCTTACTGCTAGGCATGTTGTGGTTCTGCTACCTCTGCTAACTTCAGACAGCTCACCAGAATTAAATTCTGTTTTGTCACCATCGTTATTATCCTTTCGATTGCCCATTATTAAGCGTTAAGGAGAGTTCATGATACTTACCCTTACAGAAGAGTTTGAAGCGGGTGACCCAGTGTGATGGAAATGAAGATACCTAGAAAGGTTGGTATTCCAAAAGAAATCTACCCCGGCGAATGTCGGGTGGCAGTTACACCAGATACAGTCAAGGCGATACAGAAGCTTAACTTTGAAGTCATAGTTGAGTCCGGAGCAGGCGAAACCGCCTATTTCCCTGACGATGCGTACAGGCAGGCTAATTGCCAGCTCGTCCCAGATGCCCCAACACTCTGGGGTTCGGCAGACATCATACTCAAGGTCCGTCCGCCCGATGTGCACGAAGTCGAGTTACTCCCCGAAGGTGGCACCCTGATTGGTTTCATCTGGCCAGCCCAAAATGCGGATTTGCTCGCGCGACTAGCAGCACGTAAAGCCACAGTCTTGGCAATGGATGCAGTGCCGCGTATCACACGAGCACAAAAGATGGATGCCTTGAGTTCAATGGCAAACCTTGCTGGCTACCGCGCTGTGATTGAGGCTGCCAACTACTTTGGTCGCTTCTTTACTGGACAGATTACAGCAGCGGGAAAGGTGCCACCCGCTAAGGTGCTGGTGATTGGTGCGGGGGTCGCGGGACTGGCAGCTATCGGTGCTGCTAGAAGTTTAGGCGCAGTTGTCCGCGCTTTTGATACTCGCCTAGTGGTCAAGGAACAGATACAGAGCTTGGGCGCAGAGTTTCTCGAACTCAACTTCGCAGAGGATGGCACGGGTGAGGGTGGCTACGCCAAGGTGATGAGTGACGAGTTTATCAAGGCCGAGATGGCTCTGTTTGCTGCCCAGGCTAAAGAGGTTGATATTATCATTACGACGGCGTTAATCCCAGGCAAAGCAGCACCTCTGCTCATCACCCAGGAAATGGTTGAAAGCATGAAGGAGGGGTCGGTCATTGTCGATATGGCTGCGGAGCAGGGCGGAAATTGCGCCTGTACTCGCCCCAGTGAGGTCTACCGCTACAGGGGGGTGACGATTGTAGGTCTTACTGACCTACCTAGTCGGATGGCTCAACAGGCAAGCCAGCTTTATGGCACCAATCTTTGCCATCTCCTCGACGACATGGGTGGGGCTGACGACTTCAAGGTCGATCTCGAAAATGAGGTTGTCCGGGGTGCCCTGGTACTTCATGCTGGAGATGTGACCTGGCCTCCACCTAAACCCAGTGCATCACCAGAGCAGCCCAAGCCCACGCAACAGCCTGCTATGGTTAGCTCTAACAAGGTTGAGGTGCCTCAGGAATCAAAGGGGAGCGTTAGCTTGCTATCTAACAAGGTCGTCGAAACTTCTAAAGACGCGACGAAAGACAACGGTGGTTTGCTATGGCTGCTGCTGGCTGGTTTAGCCCTCGTTAGTATCGGTATCAGTGCACCTTCTTCGTTCC
>JAFAVL010000514.1 GCA_019242465.1 Chroococcidiopsidaceae cyanobacterium CP_BM_RX_35
TATGCTCATAAGGAAGAAGCCTACATCTGGTCAAAGGACTAACAGGGATATTATTACAACAATCTGTTGGACTATCGTCCTACTTTGCGTAATCCACGTAACCCCAGCAAATGCGGAGGAAGGAGGAGGTTTAGGACAAGGAGTCAACGACTCCAATACATTTCATGATTCGCCCTTGCAAACAACTATAGAAATAGTTACTTGGGCGGTCATTATCAGGGTTATGGCACTGTATCGATTGCCATAACGTATCGAGACACCAGGAGGGTTGCCCAGCAAATCATGGCGACCCTAACGAGCGCGATCAAGCGGTCGATCACTGCTTTCGTTCGCTTGTACTCCGGCGACTGCTTCCCTACCAAAAGCCCTGAAAGAATGCGCTCTCGTACCAAGGCAAGGTTGCAGAAGTTGCCCCGGCTGAGGCTCACCTCAAAGTAACTCAGGGATATGCACCAAGCCAGGGACCAATTGGGGTAAAGCAACGAAACGTGAATTTTACTGTCACATCTACTCTCAAACCCTTACTCTGACTGAAAGACAACGGATGAGAAAAAATTTGAGCTTGATAAATATCCATAATCCTTGCCATGTAAAGCTTTAGCCAAAGAAAAGGTATTTTCTAAGGGCTAAAATCGGTCATAGTGGACAGATGGCTCAAATTTAGATGGGACAAGGATTAGAGGGACAATGCGACAGTAAATTTCGCGTTTCGTTGCATAACCCCTTTTTGGTTTAGCTGCTGCCGGGAGCACGTTTGGCGTTGGGCGATGGCTTGGGGTGTCTCTCAGTGGCTGAAGTTGCCAAATCGAGGAGTTCTCACAGCGGGTCAAACCTTGCTATTTGCCAGTCCTTACACCTCCCCCTTTTGGGCTTTTATGCGACCCAACTGGACAGCAGTGACTAGGGTTTGATAGTCACACTCGACCTGATGAGCATAGGTCGTGGCGAAGTCAGCTACAGCCCGGTCAAATGTATCGCTTTGACCGAGATAACCGCTAATCATTGCTGGCTCTCCAGTGCGAGCGTGAGCTCTTGCCAGAGCACATGCACAAATCTCCGCGTAGTCAGTCAAACCCCTGACCGACATGCCCTTCAGCTTGATGGCACTTTTCATATCCCGCAGCTGCCGGAAATAGAAGTCCTGTCCTCGGTCGTTGCTCGTCCAGCCCAGAAAAATATCGCTGGCTGCTTGCATCAGGCGCTGCCCAGCGACAATCCGTTCCCCCTGACTGGAATAAAGGCTCTGACCGGCATACGGCTCTAGCACTGAAGCTTTGGCTTCCTTAAACTGGAGTAACAACGGGTCCTCGTCATCGGCGAGGAGAAGTGCTACTCCGCAGTGAGTACCCACGCTGCCCACCCCAACCACTTTCATCGCTACATCCACAAGATGGTAGCGGTCAAGTAGAAATTGTCGGTCATGCTGAAGGGGATCACGGTATTGCTCGAACAAGACACCGATCTCTTGTAAGTACGGTTCGTGGTTGGGCAGGTGGTAAATCCAAGGTGGGTTGTCGATGAAGCGCCTCTGCCCGTTGTGCTCCTGCGTCAGCTGTTGAAATGCTTGCTCTAAGGTGCGGCTAAACGCCTTCGTTGCCATCCGCGTCCAGAGTTGTCGCGTCTCTTCATCAGGGGCATGGTCGAGCAACATCTCTGCATCTAGCCGTGCGTACCAGACCTCCAAAGCCCGCATCTGCCCATACTCGCTCATAGCTAGCCGATAGGCTCGTGCAGCTGCCAGTGCCGCCTCATAACAAGCTGGATCCAAGAGGCGAATGTCCCTGCCAGCGACGATGATGCTTGTTACTAATCGCTTGACATCCCACTCCCAAGCAGCAGGCAGGGTTTCATCAAAATCATTCAGATCGAAGACCAGATGCCGCTCTGGAGAGGCAAAGCCACCAAAGTTAAGTAGGTGGCAATCACCACATGCCTGCACCTGAATACCTGTGGTGGGTGTAGTTGCCAGATCGGCTGCCATAATCATCGCTGCTCCCCGTAGGAAAGCAAAGGGGGATTGCAGCATCCGACCGTAGCGAATGGGAATCAGCTCTGGAATTCGTCCCAGAGCTGATGCTTCTAGCAGAGCGATTGGGTCAGGGCGCTCGCGGGTGGGATACCACTCGCTATGGGCTGAGCGGGGCACAACCTGACGCAATGCCTTACCAGCTTCCCATCGCTCAGATGCAGATAAATGCTTGGTGGTGAGAGCGGGAGTGGTTAGGTTTTTAGGGGTCATTGAGAGTAGATTTTAAGTAGGACAACATGGTAGCGGCATTTAAAAGCGCGATTGGGTTGGTTTCACAATTGAATCTAGCCGTACTCTTGCTCGATAATGCGCCATCTCACAGCACTAACTCCTGGTTCCAAGCTCAAACGACTCACAACTTGCTCTAACAGAGCATCCTTGCGGTCTTGAGTTACTAAGTCAGCTTCAACTTCGACTTGTGCGGAAGTCTCCAGATCCTGACTCTGTAAAGAACGCAACCTCATCGCACTGGTGCTGAGACTTTGGAGCAGCAGGGCACGCACATGCGCTTCGTCCTGACTACGGCAGACTACCGAGCAGCGATAGCACAACTCCAGCTCGGTCCCTTTGAGGGGCTGCTGATTGATCCGGTAACCCAATGGTCGCAGGAGGATATTTGCAATTAAAACTGCCACTGTGACAATAAACGCCTGTAGGAGAAACCCTGAGCCAGCTAATGCTCCCACTGCGGCAGCACACCAGAGTGTAGCTGCCGTATTCAATCCCCTGACGCTAGCTCCTTCCCGCAGAATCACACCCCCTCCGAGAAACCCCACCCCGGAGACCACATAAGCTGGAATTTGGGTAGCATTGGCTCCTGGAATCATAACTCCCAGCATCACAAAGGAGGCGGCTCCGCTAGCTACCAGAGTGTTGGTTCTTAAGCCCGCTAGACGCTGCCGCCATTGACGTTCCAACCCAATGGCGGCTCCCAGCAGGAATGCTAGTCCCAACCGAACTACAAAGTCTATCGCCGTCATCCCTCGCCTCCTGGGCTAATTGCACTGGTTAACTACTGCTCG
Source organism: Chroococcidiopsidaceae cyanobacterium CP_BM_RX_35 (assembly GCA_019242465.1). The sequence goes on from JAFAVL010000514.1 coordinate 3,052, forward strand.
CCTGCCGTGTTACCACTCCCAAGTTGTTCTCTAAAGCGTTGCAACTGCTGCCAAAGGGCTTCTATCTGGTTAAAAGCCTCAGTTGGCGAAATCTTACCACCCGTTTCTCAAGCACAGATTCTGCTCACCCGTTGCGAGAACTCCTGGAGATTGGCGTTAAAGACCAGGAATTCTGGCGCTTAGTTGTCCCCGATACTGAAAATCGGGCCAGATGAAATCGGTTTTGGTCATGGCGCTCTCCCTTGTAACACTAAGTTGGCGGTTTAACACAATGCCCTGTACTGAATGGTTCGCGTAGCAAGGATGAGGGCGTAGTCCCACCCTCTGTGTAACAATTCTCTCCTTGATGACCTTCAGCAATTTCACTAACGCTAATGTGTTGATTGGTAAGACATTTAGTGGTGACCAAACGCTCCCGCCGAATCGAACACGCGATAGAACACTAACAAGGTCATCAACAGTAGGTAAGCACGTAGCG
>JAFAVL010000617.1 GCA_019242465.1 Chroococcidiopsidaceae cyanobacterium CP_BM_RX_35
GTGCGCAGGTTTCTGCCCAGCGACGGCTTAAAGGGTCCCCAGCTTTATGAGCGATAATGACCTGCTTTAGCTGCACTCCACTACCACTTCAAAAGATTAAACTGCTCCATATCCACCGTATCGCGGTTGCGATAGATGGTGAGGACAATTGCTAACCCGACCGCTGCCTCAGCTGCGGCGACAGTAAGTACGAACACAGTGAAGACTTGACCTCTAATCGCTTCGGCATCCAAGAAGTTGGAAAACGCCATGAGATTGAGATTAACAGAATTCAGCAGTAATTCAATCGACATCAGGACTCTCACAGCGTTACGGCTGGTGATCAAACCATATATGCCGATGCAGAATAAAGCAGCTGATAGTAACAAGAAATACTGGAGTTGCATAAATCTCTAATTCTCCCCTAAAAAGCCAGTCTAGAACTGCTGGTATTTTCTATTGCCGCCGCTCCGCATCTAGAGCGCTATTACGGTCACTTGCCACAGCAATAAGCTGCCGTGGCCGTTCTGGTAGTGTTAAGACAGGCTGTTCCAGCTCAGTAGAGAGTGTTTGCTCTGGCAAAAATTCTCGCCGGGCTAGGATGATTGCTCCCACCATCGCTATCAACAACAAAATTGAAGCCAATTCAAATGGCAACAAAAAGTCGCTAAAGAAATGTTGCCCGATCAGAACAATTGAATCGTTGCCAGCAGCAGGACCTGAGGAAAATGACCAGGGCGTTGCCAACACCATTGTACTTAAAAGTACGAACAAGCCTAGACTAACGACTGCTGTTAGCACTTGACGTACCCAAGCTTTAGGTAGAGGCACAAAATCTTGCCGCTTATTTACCAGCATAATGGCAAACAAGATGAGAACGTTCACTGCCCCAACGTAAATTAGCACTTGTGCGGCTGCCACAAAATCTGCATTGAGCAGAAGATATAGCCCAGCTATGCTGACGAACACGCCTCCGAGCAAAAAAGCCGAGTAAACAATGTTAGACAGCAACACGACTCCTAGTGCGGCTCCAATCATCATCACAGCCAAGATGCCGAATGAAACAACTTGTACCCCTGTCGCTAAATTCACAGCTGCTGATTCTCCTTCAAATTTAGTTGCTGGTTGCTTCTTGCTGATCCAATTCTGCTGGAACTGTACCAGCGCGATGGGAAGAAGCAGGCACGCCGTGGGGGTCCATGACGCCTTTAGGCAAGTAGACTAATTCACGTAGAGGTGTAACCATCGGGTCATCTACCACCTTATAAGGCAAGCGACCGAGAGCCACACTATCATAGTTCAATTGATGCCGATCGTAAGTGCTCAGATCATACTCTTCTGTCATAGATAGACAGTTGGTCGGGCAATACTCCACGCAGTTACCGCAGAAAATACAAACCCCAAAGTCAATACTATAGTGATTGAGCTTTTTCTTTTTGCTGGCTTTGTCAAATGTCCAATCTACTACAGGCAAGTTGATTGGGCAAACCCGGACACATACTTCACAGGAAATGCATTTGTCAAATTCAAAGTGAATCCGCCCTCGGAACCGCTCTGAAGGAATGAGCTTCTCGTAAGGATACTGTACAGTAATTGGTCGTCGCCGCATATGGTCAAAGGTTACTGATAACCCCTGACCAATATACTGGGCAGCTTGTACAGTTTCTTTAGCGTAATCACTAACTTGTTTGAGGAATTTTAACATGGTGTTTCACTCACTTTTTAGGTCTTGAGTCTTTGGCTCGTCGATTTTAGAGCAACCATTAATCCAAAATCCCAGATTGCTAACCACCAAAGGCAACGGGAAAGGCTAATTTGAGGGCTGCAGTTAACAGCAGATTAACCAATGCTACTGGCAACAGGAATTTCCACCCTAAGTCAAGTAACTGGTCGATGCGTACTCTTGGGACAGTCCAGCGCAGCAGAATGGCTAAAAAGATGAGGAAGTAAGCTTTGAGTATAGTCATTGTGATACCTAGTGAGGCATCAATGACCTCTAACCACGGGCTGGTTTCACTAACTCCTAGCCAACCAGCAACCAGGCTAATCGGAATCGGCAGACTCCAGCCGCCTAAATATAAGACTGCTACCAGTAGAGATGAAAGTACCAGGTTAACGTAGGAACCCAGGTAAAACAAACCAAATTTCATCCCTGCATATTCAGTTTGATACCCAGCCACCAATTCTTCTTCAGCTTCTGGTAAGTCAAAGGGGAGTCGTTCGCACTCTGCTAGAACTGCAATCCAAAAGATGATAAAACCGATGGGTT
>JAFAVL010000666.1 GCA_019242465.1 Chroococcidiopsidaceae cyanobacterium CP_BM_RX_35
AATTGAGTACGCCACACTTGAAAACAAGTCCATCCAAGTGAGAAAATTATTAAGCCGCTGAGGACTGCCTCCCCAATTAAACCAAAATTGGGTGCCATTCCCGATAGAGTAATCTGTCGCAAGCTCTCAATAATTGGCAGCAGCGGATTCAAGAACAAAAAAGGCTGCACCCGAGGTGGTACAATTGCTGTTGGATAGAAGACAGGGGTGCCGACCAATAGGACAAATACGACTAACTCATAAAAGTAGGACAAATCTCTAAAAAATACGTATAATGCACTTACCAGAAATCCCACCCCGATACAAACCAAAACCAGAGCAAGCAATGGCAACGTCAGGGCTAGGGCGTTAATGAATTTTCTAGAAGTCAGCAATGTGACAATCATCAGTAACGGCAGTATACTAACCACTAGCTGAAATACATTTGCTGCAATCATAGATACTGGAAACACACTTATCGGCAATTGAATCTTATTCAAAAGCGCCCCATTGCTGACAACACTCGGTAATGCTTGGGATGTTGCAGCTGAGAAAAAATTCATGACAACTATGCCTGTAAACGCTGCTAGCGCATAGTTGAGGAATGAGTGTCCGTAATAAGGAGCAAACACTGCTCCAAAGATCGCCGTATACAACACCGTCATAGTTAGTGGATTTAACAACGACCAACCGATACCTAGCAAAGAACCCCGATAGCGCACCTTCAGGTTTCGCGTCACTAGAACATTCAGCAGCTCCCAGTAGCGCTGCACCTGCGACAGGCTAGCATCAGATTTCAGAGAGCGCTGCACTTGCAACAAGCGAACGCCAGATCTTAGAGAAAGCTTCATCCTCAAACACCCCAAAAAGACCAGAAGCAATTTATCCAGGTATTCTACCCTATGCGATTCCTACCACTCCAAAAATACTCCCTCAATTTCCAACGGAGACAGAGTATTGTCAAGCCCTAGTGGTTGATGTATTTCATCCTATGATTTGAGATAGCTGTGCTCTCGTTCAACGGTTCCGCTACACTGAGTCATGTTAATCGCAGCGTGATCTGGAATGGAAATCGGACAACAAGTCAAAGTCTACCGTCTGAGGGACAGGGTATCGCCAACACTAGTCAAACGGTTGGGACAAGTCGGCACCATTAAAGGGTTCAAAATGACTGATGGTAGCGGCGTTGGCGTGGTAGTACAGTTCAACGATAATTTTGCCACCTGGTTTTTCGAGGATGAACTCAAGGGAGCGCCGGAGTAGAACTCCAGCTGCGCTCTACCGCCAGCTCAAAACCATGCAGTAGAAATTAACTTTAAGGTATCTCCCCTTGGCGTGTGGGGGTACTTAACCAAACATGGCAAGATCGCTCTAGGTAATTATAACCGCTGAGGAAATCAAGTAATGGCCCTAATATTGACATTTTTGGGCAAAGGCGGCACTGGTCGCACAAGCATCGCGACTGCTGCTGCTAGACAATTAGCCAGCCGAGGAAAGCGGGTGCTACTGGCAGGACAGGATACCAGTCCAGCCTTCAGACTTTTAGTAGGCGCAACCTCTTCCTCCCCTGATCCTCAAGAACTGGCCTCGAACCTCCAAGTTGTGCAGTTCCAAACATCTGTGCTTCTGGAGCGGAGCTGGGAAGAGGTGAAAAAACTGGAAGCGCAATACCTCCGCACGCCAATCCTCAAGGAAGTTTACGGTCAAGAACTGAGCGTGTTGCCAGGAATGGATAGCGCTTTAGTACTCAATGCTATCCGGGAGTATGACGCCAGTGGCGAATATGACGTTATTGTCTACGATGGCACTGGTGACATGTCCACTTTGCGAATGTTGGGGATGGCAGACAGCCTGAGCTGGTATATGCGTCGATTTGGTAAGTTGCTGGCAGATTCCGATCTCGGTAAAACGGTTTCGCCTTTCATCCAGCCCGTTGTAAGTACTGTCTTCAATGTCAGCTGGACTGGTGATAACTTGACCCAACCCACTAATAAAGTCACTAATTTACTGGAGCAGGGTCAAGCGGCACTGGCTGACCCCAATCGGGTTGCTGCCTACCTCGTGACCACTGATGACGCGCCTGCCGTCGCGACTGCTCGTTATCTCTGGGGTGTAGCTCAGCAAATAGGGTTAACAGTGGGCGGCGTCATTCTCAACCAGTCGGCTGTGACTGAAACAGTATCAGCTGAGTTTTCTCCCCTACCAGTCAGTAGCGTTCCCAGTTGTCCAAGTGGTGACTGGCAACCTTTGATGGACGGCCTGCCAGATTTCACCCAAGCCGCACAAGCTCCTAAACCAATTGAGATCGATGCTTCAGCCCGTCAAGTCCGCCTGTTCCTGCCTGGTTTTGACAAACAGCAGGTCAAGCTAACTCAGTCCGGTCCAGAAGTTACCGTAGAAGCAGGAGACCAGCGACGGAATATCCTCCTCCCTCCGGCTTTTGGTGGTAAACCCATAAAAGGTGCGAAGTTCCAAAATAGTTATTTAACAATATCGTTTTAAACACCTCGCAAATACGCCTTATGTCAGAGTCAACTCCCTCACCCTTATCTCCAGACTCCAAACCATCTGAGGCAATAAACATCAATCCTACTAGCTCCTTAGATGCACCTTCAGCTCTCAGTAGTCGCACCGCTAAAACCCGGCAACTGCTGGGAATGAAAGGTGCGGCGCCAGGGGAGACATCAATCTGGAAAATCCGCCTCCAATTGATGAAGCCGATCACTTGGATTCCTCTTATATGGGGTGTAGTCTGTGGCGCAGCGTCCTCCGGGCAGTTTAGTTGGACCTGGGAAGATGTGCTGAAGGCGGCTACATGCATGTTATTGTCGGGACCATTACTAGCGGGTTACACCCAAATCACCAATGATTTCTACGACCGCGACATTGATGCCATCAATGAACCCTATCGCCCCATTCCCTCTGGAGCCATCTCCGTGCCCCAGGTCGTTGCCCAGATACTTGTGTTGTTAATTGCTGGGATTGGTGTTGCCTACGCCCTTGATCTCTGGGCTGGTCATGAGTTCCCAACTATGACGGCGTTGGCACTCTTTGGTGCTTTCTTGGCATATATCTATTCAGCTCCACCCCTAAAACTGAAGCGTAACGGTTGGTTGGGTGGCTACGCCCTTGGTGCCAGCTACATTGCTCTGCCTTGGTGGGCAGGTCATGCTTTATTTGGCGACCTGAACTGGACAATTGTCATTCTGACACTGATCTATAGTCTAGCCGGATTGGGGATTGCGGTGGTTAATGACTTCAAGAGTGTAGAGGGCGATCGCCAACTGGGGTTGAAGTCGCTCCCTGTGATGTTTGGTGTCACTACTGCCGCCTGGATTTGTGTCGCCATGATTGACCTATTTCAAGCTGGGATCGCTGCTTATCTCATTTACTTGCACCAAAATCTGTACGGCACGATTCTGCTACTGCTGGTTATCCCACAAATCACCTTTCAGGATATGTATTTTCTGCGCGATCCCTTGAACAATGATGTCAAGTATCAGGCAAGTGCCCAACCATTTCTTGTTTTGGGGATGCTTGTTGCTGGATTAGCGCTGGGTCATGCATCTGTTTGAAGAGCTTCACCAACCCATCAGTCAGCTATTATTACCCAATCATTGCTAGGAGTAAACGCAATAACATGGATGTTTAGGCTAGGAGTAAACTTAAGGCTGCCTACTTGATAGCCTGGACTTAGAGTTTTTATCTTATCAGCAAGCGCTTGTGGAATATTAACGTAATACGGTGTAATAACGTCAAGTGGCTGCTCTGCGATCGCTACAGTTCCACCTTGGGGAGTAAGCGTAAAACTAGTGATATTTGCAAATTGTATATTCTGTATTGCTGTAAGCTGATCGCGGAGCTCTTGTGGAATATCGTCACTGTAGTAAAATGTATTAATGTTATTAAGAAATACTACCCCACCCTGGGGAGTAAATACAACTCTGTTCACTCCGCTTGTTTTCTTGAACAGGGTCTGAATTTTGCTAGAAAGCGATGGTGGAGTATTGCTGCTAACGAAACAATATTGACCCACATCATGTACAATTACAAATCCACCCTGGAGAGCAAATGCAATATCGTCGACGTTGTCCCCAGCAGGTTGTGAAGCTAGATAGGTAAGTTCATTAACAGCCTCTTGTGGAATATTATTATAAGAAAAATTAAAATTTGGAAGAAAAGTAAAATTACTAACGCGGTAAATAATTACCCATCCACCCTGAGGAGTAAATAAAATTCTACTAATAGAATATCCTTTGTTAACTATATTGGTGAATTTATGGAATTCTCATAGAGAACTAGATTGCCATCACTCTGACAGACAAGGCTATATTGACCATTTGGTGAAGTTATTGATTGGTTTGCTGCTAAAGCTTGACCTGAACTAAGAATGCCTGACGTCCCACTAGCACTAGCAATCAACCGCTTTCTTGGTGGAACACTGCCTGAAGCGAGAGTTTTACTAACCGAACTCACTTGAACACTAGAAACCAGTGACTGGCTCTCAAATCGGTGAGGAACGGCAGCAGTAGTATAGCCAGTTAAATTGGTAGTATTCAAGACTATCTCAAATAGCGTAATCCTAAATGACTTATAAACAGGGTGCATACTGAACAAATAGAAAAAAGCACATTTTTGGGGATTGGGAAATAATTTAAAGAGTCATTTGCTACGTTAAAAGATTTTCCGGTTCACTGAGGATTAACAATACCATAATTTCTTCCCGTTTGCGTAATACCTCGTAAAGTAGAACGTTCCCTAGATGCTGAAACTTTTTGTATCTCTTACTGTTTTTGGTACAGCCATTGCTGTCGGTTTAGCTAATAGTGTTTTTGCCCCGTCTCAGAAGCTTGTCAGTCATCCTGCGATCTCTCTAGTAAAAACTTACCTTGTTAAGCGACATACCCCGGAGGCGGAGCTATCCTAGGCTCCGCTCAAAATTCAACTAATGGTACGTGCCAAACTCAGGCGATGATTTCTATCACGTTTGCGGCTGAATACTTTTGGGTTGTGGGCGTCAATTTTTCTTATGGAGCAGTCAGCACCAAACATTTTGGCTACACTTTCCTGTCTTCAGTATGACTCCGCCCATAGTTAAGCTTTCCCTATCTCTGATAAAATTTTCTTATATGTAAAAGCTATTGTGATTTTCCTAGTTTATCTTTAAAGTAATTTACAGAAGTAAAGAACAGGAAGGAAGTGATAATCATGGCGAAGTTTTTACGGGCTCTGGTTTGTCAGTGGTTTGATGAGATAGAGGTTGATAATCCCAAAGTAGCCCAATTCTTATGCAAAGTCATTCCAGCAAGTTGTCCTTTTGAGCGAGAGATCAAGTTATTTGACCACACCTTATTTCATATTTCACCCCTGTGTAAATTGAACCCTCTTTATGAACAAATGGTTGGTCTTCGCTTCAAGGCTCTATCTTATTTAGCAGCGACAAATTCTCCCGCTACAAGCTCACGGGAAATCACTATGACAGATAACTGTAGTGGGGATGTAGCGCTTTATTGCTGACAGCAGTTGTCTCCCAACTTATTATCTTCAAAAGTAGAGTTAGCCTTTGAAGGGATATCAAGGTTAGCTGAAATGATTGTAGAGAAAAGGCTTCAGCTAATGACTCGCAATAAGTGACC
>JAFAVL010000113.1 GCA_019242465.1 Chroococcidiopsidaceae cyanobacterium CP_BM_RX_35
GGGAGTTCGGGACCAACAACAACCAGCGAAATGCCATTTCCTAGAGCAAATCGCCCAATCCCCTCAAAGTCATCCATTGATAGCTGCAGGTTTTGGCAACGCTGCATGCTTGCTGTACCTCCATTGCCGGGAACGCAGAACACTTGCTCAACTCGCTGTGATTGCAAGAGTTTCCATGCAAGGGCATGTTCGCGACCCCCATTGCCCACTAACAAAACCTTCACACATTTCCTTCCGCTTCAGCGGCTCGATTGTATTATCTAGATCTGGAAAATTTCAAAAATTGCAGAATTAATGTCTACTGTTGTCGTTACTGGAGCTGCTGGTTTCATTGGTTCTCATCTGATAGAAGCCCTATTGCACCGTAAGGAGCAAGTCATTGGGGTCGATCGATTCACTGATTACTATAACCCGGCTTTCAAGCACAAGAACATCTCTCACTTCAAAAGTCACCCAGCCTTCAAACTAATTGAGGCAGATATTCAGTCTTTAGACTGGGCAACACTCCTGGCTGACGTTGAAGTAATTTACCATCAGGCGGCTCAGCCAGGAGTGAGAGCTAGCTGGGGTCAGGGCTTTGGTGCTTATACCCAGCAAAATATTAATGCCACGCAAGTTCTGTTAGAGGCGGCTAAGGACGCTCCTTCCCTCAATCGGTTTGTGTTTGCCTCATCTTCTTCTGTATACGGCGACGCTGAAACCCTGCCGACTCACGAGTCCGTTTGTCCTCAGCCAGTTTCCCCTTACGGGATCACCAAGCTGGCAGCTGAACGATTGTGCTGGCTGTACTTTAAAAACTATGGAGTTCCAGTCACGGCGTTGCGCTACTTTACAGTCTACGGTCCCCGCCAACGCCCAGATATGGCATTCCATAAATTTTTCCAAGCCGTTCTACAACAGCAAGCTATCCCCATTTATGGCGATGGGCAGCAAACGCGAGATTACACGTTTGTGAGTGATGCAATCGCTGCCAATTTAGCTGCAGCTACCAGACTAGGGGCCGTTGGCGAAGTTTTCAACATTGGTGGTGGCAGCCGTGTGGTGTTAACAGCAGTGATCGACACGATGGAGCAAGTTATCGGTCAGTCGATTCGTCGTCAGTATGTCGAAACCGCCAAGGGAGATGCCCGCCATACAGCAGCAGATGTGTCGAAAGCCAAGCTGCTGCTGGGTTATCAACCGCAGGTAGCATTGGAAGATGGCTTAATGCAGGAATGGCAATGGATTCAGTCGCTGTACGGCTAAAGCAGCAGGGCAGAGCTGTTCATAAAAGTTAATGGTAAGCTAATACGCAGTACAAGCCCTCATCCCTAACCTCTAGCTGGAGTAGGGGTTTTGCTTGCCAGTATTTGCAGAATAATGCGGGAGGCTAAGGCTCGGAGTCATGAAAATTCTAGTACTCACCTGGGAATTTCCGCCACGTGTGGTTGGGGGCATTGCTCGTCATGTGGCGGAGTTGTATCCAGAGCTAGTAAAGCTAGGGCATGAAATCCACTTAGTCACAGTGGAGTTTGGTGAAGCGCCTAGATATGAGGTTGTAGAAGGAGTGCAGGTTCACCGAGTGTCGGTAGGTTGGGGTGATAACTTTTTTCACTGGGTGGTGAACCTGAACGAGAGCATGGGTAATCACGGGACCAAGCTGATGTTGGAAGAGGGTCCGTTTGATGTTATTCATGCTCATGATTGGTTGGTGGGGGATGCCGCGATCGCACTCAAACACAACTTCAAAGTCCCCCTGATTGCCACAATTCACGCGACAGAATTTGGTCGCCACAATGGTATCCATAACAATAATCAACATTACGTCAGCGGAAAGGAAAAGCAGCTAGCATATAACACTTGGCAGATCATTGTTTGCACTGACTACATGCGACATGAATTAGCACGAGCACTAGAGTGCCCTGAAGACAAAGTTGATGCAATCTACAACGGTATCCGCGCTGAGAAAAAACAACACCGCCCTGACTTAGATATTAGAAACTTCCGTCGCCATTTTGCTGAAGATAAAGAGAAAATAGTCTATTATGTCGGTCGTATGACCTACGAAAAGGGTGTAACCGTGTTGTTGAATGCGGCACCTAAAATTTTGTGGGAAATGGGGGGCAACGCTAAGTTTGTTTTCATCGGTGGTGGCAACATCGACCATCTGAAGCATCAAGCCTGGGATTTAGGAATTTGGGATCAGTGCTATTTCACGGGCTTTATGTCAGATGAATACCTGGATATATTTCAAACTATTGCTGACTGCGCGGTTTTTCCCAGTCTTTATGAACCATTTGGGATTGTGGCTTTGGAAAGTTTTGCCGCTCGTGTGCCAGTCGTTGTTTCAGATACTGGCGGATTCCCAGAGGTGGTGCAACACACTAAGACAGGCATTGTCACTTGGACTAATAATGCTGATTCCCTAGCTTGGGGGATTTTGGAGGTGTTAAAAAACCCTGGCTATAGACAGTGGTTGGTTGATAATGCCTACGAAGATCTGCAACTGCGGTTTAGTTGGCCTAAGTTAGCCAAGCAGACCGAAGCAGTCTACCAGCGAGTGGTGCAAGAACGATCTCAGGCGATTTGGTGACGGCGTGAAGGTACCTGCCATCGCAGACTTGTGATCGTTGCCACCGTATGTTGTCCTACCTTGTCGATTTCATCTGCTGTGTTATGGCGTCCGAGCCCAAACCGCAGGGAGGCATAAGCCAGCTGTTCTGAGTGTCCGAGTGCCGTCAGAACATGGGAGGGGGCAATTGTTGTTGATGAACAAGCTGAGCCAGAAGATACCGCCATGACTGGCTGCAATCCTAGCAGCAGTGCTGCTCCATCAATGTTTTCTACACTGATGTTGAGGTTTCCGGGGAGCCGTTGGGTGGGATGCCCATTGAGATAAATACCATCTAGCTGACTCAAGTGTTGCCATAATTGTTGCCTCAACTTGGTCAATCGGGCTGTTTCTTGTGCTTGTTCTGCTAGCGCTATCTCTACGGCTTTAGCAAACCCGACAATTTGAGGTGTGTATAAAGTGCCGGAGCGCATCCCCCGCTCATGCCCGCCACCGTGCAACTGAGGAGCAAGTTGCACTCTGGGCTGGCGTCTCCTGGCATAGAGTGCGCCAATCCCCTTAGGACCATAGACTTTGTGAGCAGTCATGGAGAGGAGGTCAATTTTCATTGCCTCTACATCTAAGGGAATTTTGCCAATGGCTTGAGCCGCATCAGTGTGAAAGAGAACACGGTGAGCGCGGCAAATTGCTCCAATTTCTGCCAACGGTTGCAACACCCCGATTTCGTTATTAGCTGCCATCACTGAAACCAAAATTGTGTCAGGGCGCAAAGCTTGTTCAAGCTGGGTTAAATCAATTAGCCCATCCCTCTGAACTGGGAGAACTGTGAGTTCGAAGCCGAGTGATTGTAAATATTGGCAAGGGTCAAGGACAGCGCTATGCTCAGTTTGGACTGTGACAATATGACGTCCTTTCTGGCAATAGGCTTCAGCAACACCCTTAATGGCTAAATTATTTGCCTCTGTTGCCCCACTGGTGAAGATGACTTCTTCTGGTGTAGCATGAATTGCTGTTGCTAAAAGCTCTCTAGCTTGTTTAACAGCAGCTTCCGCTTCCCATCCATAAAGATGATTGAGACTCGATGGGTTTCCAAAGTGTTCAGTGAAGTAGGGCAGCATAGCTGCTAGCACTCGCTCATCGACAGGAGTCGTAGCGTGGCAGTCAAGGTAGATGGGACGGTTACTCAATAGCTGCCTCCAGGGAGTCACCCTTCTATTCTGGTAAAGTTAAGATATCAACAGCTCGATCTTACTTCTGGTGAATTGTTCTTCTAAGCTGCTCCAGGGCTTAGCTTTTGCGAAATTGTCTTAACGAATGATTGTAAGAAAGCTACTTGCTGATTTTGCTGAAACG
>JAFAVL010000420.1 GCA_019242465.1 Chroococcidiopsidaceae cyanobacterium CP_BM_RX_35
GATTGCAACGATTGCAAATGCGAACAAATATTTTTGCATACTGCTGAATTTTAGTCTAAATCTAGTCTAACTAGACTATGCCAATGCGTGTCCTTACTGTATAGGCTAGCAATGACTACCCGAACGGGCTGATGAATAAAACATAGAAGTGGGATCATTCGGAGTGGCTGGATCATTGAACATGTTTCCAATATCCCAAGATTGACGACCTGCTACCCCTTGTAACCCATGGAGGTGACACAGAACATGACAACCACAATTGAACTGCTTGCTGTAGTTGCACTGACGGTTAACTTGCCCAGCTATAACCTGTGGCACGGACAAGTTGGTACGGTAGTAGAGGTATTAGCTGGCGGTACTGCATTCGAAGTAGAGTTTAGTGATCGCAATGAGCGCACCTATGAATCTGTTAGTTTGCGCCCAGATCAAGTTATGGTGCTATGTTTCGACCCAGTGTCTCCTGATTCAACACCTGAAAGGAAGTGTCACTGCTTGCAATCTCTATCAAGTAGCATCAATAGCGGAAAATACCCAAATAGTAGCTTGATGCCAAAAGGAGAATTGTAATAACTCCGATTGCAATGCTAAGTCCATATTGTATGGAAGGCTGTTGACTAGCATTGAGATGACCTTCACTCTCTTGGGAAGTAGGCTTTATCTTAGAGGAGTTTGTTGTCTCTTGAGTTGCCATGATCGTCATATTCTGTGTTTATTTATTCATGCTTATCTTTAGTAGCTAAAAACTCCCTCTATCTACAGGAATTCTAATAAAGAAAGATAAAAAAATGTAGGATAAAAGTAAAATTTTGACGAAGTCTTTAGCGTTGCTCCTGCCGTGCCACGGCGGTCCCTTGTTCGTTGACATAACCCAAGCTGTTCCTGGCTCATGGTTTAGCGTCGATTTTACCCTCGCCCGACAACGGCCAGTAAAGTGAAACGCTTATATCCTTGTCGATCGCTTCGTTGCAATAGACCTGAATCTCCGATTGTCAACAAATGCCGCAATTCCCATTCTCCGAGTACCCGTGTTTAAACGCTCGTTCTCGCACGCCCTGGGTAGGCACTGAGGCGATACTTTCCGGTTTGGCTGTTACGCATGATCTTGCGCATTTTTCGTCCAAGTTTGTCAACCGGCGACGGGTTCGAGCTGATTGGAAAGGGCGGCTGCCTCCTCGGTATCGGCAGGAAGAGCCGGAGCCCGGCCACGGCTGTATTGCCGTGGCGAACAGCCCATGACCCTCTTAAACGCTGTGCTGAAAGCGGCTTCGGATTCATAGCCGAGCGACAGTGAAATGACGGAAATGGGATCGCTGGAATTCACCAGCCTGTCTCCGGCCAGCAGCATTCGCCAGCGCGTCAGATATTGTATGGGTGAAGCCCCAACCGTCTCTCTAAATTTCAGGGCAAAAGCTGATCGCGACATGCCGGCACGCTCGGCCAGCTTCTGTATGGTCCAGCCATGCGCCGGATTGTCGTGCATGGAGTTGATCGCCGCGCTCATCTGTTTATCTGCGAGGGCGAAGAGCCACCCCACGCCACCGCTCAACCCTTCCGCCAGATGCAGCCGCAGGGCCTGAACCAGCATCATGTGGGCGAGGTGTTGCACGACCAGAAAGCCGCCTGGCTGCGGCTCGCAAAGTTCCTGTCTCATTCGTTCCAGGGACCAGCGCAGCGCCGCCTTGTCCGATTCTTTCCGGAGATGCACGATGGGCGGCAGCACCCCCAACAAGATGCCGGCGTGATTCTCGGTCAGGGCAAAGTGCCCGCCGACAAGAAAGAAATCCCCACCGCCATTCCACGAGACGATGTCACCGGCCCGTGCGGTCGAGTAAATCGTGCTCGCGTCGATCGGCGTCAACGTCAGGTCGCTGGCAGCGCGAAAGGGCCGCCCGCTCGGCAGCAGGAAGCAGTCACCCGCCTTTACCCGCACCGCGTCGGGAACGCCCTCGACTGACAGCCAGCACTCGCCAGAAACCACAGCGTAGCACTTGATGCCGTCATGCTGGGGATACTGGATTGACCATTCTCCACCCGCATCGAAGCCACCGGAATTATAACTGCGTGGTTTCAGCAGCGACAGCACATCTGAGAGCGGATCCATGGCACCTTCTGGACGATTGCGAAAACAATATGGACTTTACAGCATAGATTATATTTCCACAACCTCCTATCTTGAGAACAACGGGGCTGCGAATGCGGTCCCGCCTAATGAAATCAGGTCATGAAGGGAACTAAAGGAGAAATCGCAATGCGTGTTTTCGTCACCGGTGCTACAGGGTTTGTCGGTTCTGCGGTTGTTCAGGAGCTAGTTCAAGCGGGCCATCAGGTGCTTGGATTGGCTCGCTCAGATTCGGCAACCAATTCGCTCATCGCCGCTGGCGTCGAAGTACACCGGGGTGATCTTGAGGATCTTGAAAGCTTGCGGAGTGGAGTTGCCTCCGCTGATGGCGTGATTCACACCGCTTTCATCCATGACTTCTCGAGATTCAAGGAAGTCTGCGAGATAGAGAGTCATGCGATTGAGGCTCTCGGCTCCGCTCTCGCAGGGTCGCACCGACCCTTGCTCATCACCTCTGGGACTGCACTCCTGACGCCAGGTCGCCTCGCGACCGAAGAAGATGTGTCGGTTTTCACCCCCGACGATTTCCCCCGAGTCGCTACAGAGCAATCTGCACTCGCATTGGCTGAGCGGGGAGTCCGGGTATCGCTGGTACGCCTTTCCCCATCTGTACACGGTGCAGGTGATCACGGCTTCGTTCCGACTCTCATATCGAGATCTGCTTCAGCGGGCCGGTCCGGATGATCAAGCAGTTTCTGCCCCATCTCAAGACCCGCAAGGGCGCGCTACTTGTCAATGTTTCGTCGGGAGCTGCCCTCATTCCTTTTCCCATATCTCCGGTGTATAGCGGGGCGAAGGCCGCCCTTCACTCCTTCACTGAATCCTTGCGCGTGCAGATGAAACACACCAGTGTGACGGTCATCGAGCTGATCCCGCCGGGTGTCGAAACAACGCTATTTAGAAATGACGACTTCGCAAAAGAGATGAAGGTGCCGAAAGGCATGGATGTGAAGGTGTTCGCCAAAAAAGCCATCGCCGGCATCGAAGCGGGCAAGCTGGAAGTCCGCCCAGGTCTTGCCAACGTGCTGAAGATCATGAGCCGCATCGCTCCGGGGTTCGCGCTCAAGCAGATGGGTAAGATGACCCCGGCATTCGGACCCAAGTCTTCAACTACAGCAGCCAAGTCCTCAACTGCAGGAGCCAGGGTCTAAATTGCAGAGGAGAAATAAGATGACCGGAACAGCGATGTCGCTCGAAGGAAAGCGCGTAGTTGTCATTGGGGGTGCGACGGGCATTGGCTTTGCCATTGCCGAACTCGCTTGCAAGCTGGGTGCCAATATTGTCATTGGTTCGAGTAAGAAGACGAACGTCAGTGCGGCCGTCGAGCACCTTCAAGGTGCGACGGGTCGTACAGTCGATCTACGCGAAGAGGCCAGCGTTACCGGCTTCTTCAAAGAGGTAGGCGCGTTCGATCACCTGGCGATAACGGCAGGTGACTGGGGCGGACCGATGTTCGTTTCCATCCAGGACCTCGACCTGACACAGGCGCAAGAACTCTTAACGGTACGCTTCTGGGGCGTACTCGCTGCGGTCAAGCACTGCTGCCAAACAATCGCCCAGGACGGCTCGATCACGCTGACGAGCGGCATGATCGGGCATCGACCGAGAAAAGGAACGCCCGTAGCGGCCGCCGTGGGGGGAGCGGTGGAACACCTGACCGGCGGCCTGGCAATGGATCTCGCCCCGGTGCGGGTCAACGCCGTGTGTCCGGGCTACGTCCTCACCGACCAACTGAAGCGGATGCCGGAGGCAATGCTGCGGTCGGTGGTAGCACCCCTGCCGGTGCCTCGCGCCGCGACGCCGGCGGAGGCCGCGAAGGCCTATGTTTACCTCATGCTCAACGGGTATGCGACGGGACAAATCCTGCCCATCGATGGCGGCGGCTTGCTGGTCTGACAGAGGTATGCGTAGGGATCTGCAACGAACCGTTAGCATTCGATTTCCTCTCTTGAGGTGTCCCCGGTAGGCTCTCAACAACTATATTTCAGGTGCGAACAATGCAAACTGCCCTCCTTGTTCTGAATCTCGTCGCATCCTTCGCTTCCGTAGCCTGGGCCTTGTTTGCTCTTGTCCGACCGGCATCTCTCTCAGGCTCTCGTCATATCTCGCGCGGAGAGCTTTTCTACGTGCGTATGTATGCAGCGCGCTCCGTTCCATTCGGGCTTGCAAGCGGAATCCTGCCGTTCTGGCTTGGGGGGAAAGCTGTCGCGTGGGTACTCTTTACTGCTGCAGTGACTCAGATCGCGGATGTCATGATCGCGGTAGGAAAGAAGGAGCGGGGAATGATCATGGGCGCGTCCGTCGGGGCGATCGTGCATGTCCTCTGCGGTTTAGAGATTATGTAGTCTCATAAAGTCCGTCTTGGCGGGGCTGGTCTTGAAACGGCGCGCCGTGAAGGCCGCATCGGAGGGCGCCGCCCTAAGCTGACGCTATCCCAACAGCAGGAGATTATCCGGCTTGTTAAAGAGGGCACCAAAACAGCCGCCGATGCCGCGCGATGTTTCAGGTCCATCCGGCAACACTCTCTCGGCTGTTATCTCAGACTCGGCTCACCGCCGTTGAACCGAACTTCCAGGTCGGACGCAAAAGGATGTGCATAGACTCTAATTTGAAAGTTGGCCTACGTACTCTATGAGGTGGTCAGCATCCGTAGCTGTGGCCCAACTTTATCGAGAAATCCGGGTTTTGCCGAACTTTGGTCAAGCAGGAGTCCGACTGTCGCAGATAGAGCGCTGAAGAGCAAGTCGCGGTCGAGCGAGCGGACAATGGTTTCAGGGGTATAGTCTCGGACGTTGGACGGAAGGTGGTCGAAGCCGCGGCCATGAGAAGCGGAGAGCCCGCGTTGCCGGCAGGCAAGATGAAGAGCGTAGTCGCGGGCGGAACTTACTCAATAATCAGCCTGCAGGACTCGACCGCGTTCGATGCAGAAGCGCGCCCTAAAGCAGGTGGACTGCATATCCAAATAGGTCTGCCGCTCGAGATGCACTCGGTCGAGGACTCGTGCTTGCAACGGAGTGGGTACCGCAGCTGTTGAGCCAAAGTAGTCCTCTAAAAACATCAGGTTCTGAATCAACGTGGGATGGAGTTCAGCACTCTTTGCAAATGCGATAAGCAAGGCCCAGTTGCTCTGCATAAGCTTCTCCTGGTGAGCAGCGCCATGAACCATCTTCTTGCAGTTGATACCGCGCTGGGCATTTTTCTTTCAAAAGTTGCAACTGCTTCTCTGTCTTCCACTCCTCCCAGGCAGCTCCATCGGTTTTCAGCACAAAGAAGTCTGGGGTGTGGTAGTGAGCTATCTTCCGCCCAGATTGGCTTTGGTACTGTAGCTTAAACGGAGGTGGCTGGTCGTAAAACTCTAAAACTTGCGGGTCGTGTTCCATTTGGTAAATTGCCCACAGTTCTACGTTATGGCTCTCAAACTGGATGGTTAGACCCATTTTTCGGCTGGGATAGCCCCGCTAACGTTGCTGACTCGTCTCTGGACGCGACGCGAGGGGGGAGCAGCACGAATGGCGGCAATCACATCACAATAGGTAAAAGCACAATGTGCTATTTGGTAACCTGATAAAAGACTAGAATCACAGCTCTAATCAATAGTGCTTGTAGTTGAGATAAGGTCTACCTTAAGGGTCTACCTAATCCTTGAGGAATTTCCTAGCCTAAGTATAGAGTTCACTTAAGGATATTAGTATGACAACTGACGTTACTACTAACAATAAGAATCCTGTCAATAGTTCGCTCCTAATTGGCATTCTCCTGGTTGTTTTGGGGGGTATTGGGATTGCTCTGCCTGCTGTCTCGACTATCGTTGCTGAGACTTGGATTGCCGTGCTCCTCATATCGGCGGGGTCTGCCAAGCTATTTTATGCGTTACAAAACCGCCAGAACACAGGCTTCATCTGGAACTTATTGTTGAGTATCCTCTACATCGCCACAGCTGTGATGCTGTTTGTTAACCCATTAACAGGTGTCTTGACGCTGACCCTATTACTCGGTAGCTTCTTGCTAACAGAGGGCACGTTCGAGCTGCTCCTAGCATTCCGGCTACGAGGTCAGCAGAATTGGGCGTGGGAGTTGACTAACGGTATCGTTACACTGGTATTAGGCGGGATAGTTTGGTTCCAATGGCCTTCCGATGCCCCTTGGCTCATTGGGACAATAGTTGGTGCCAGCGTTCTCTTTACCGGCATTTCACGCGTAATGCTATCATTGAACACACGTTCCATGAAGAATCCTTCTGACCAAGCTGCTAGTACCTTGTGAAAAAAGAGTAATCGAATTATTTTTAGCCAACGAGGAAGCTTTGGTTAATAACCAGAGCTTCCTTGTTCCATATTTGTTCGTTGGCTAGGACAGGAGCTATCTTTGGTCATCAAAAACTAAGTTGAATATGCAACTGCTACAACCTACCGTTGGCATAATAGTCCCGTGTCCCCTTTGCGTCAATCGCTTCACCTAGCCGAGCCAACGCATGAACATAAGCGCCTGTTCGTAATGACATGGATTGCTGCTGGGCAATTGTCCAAATTCGTTCTGTCTCCTCAATCATTTTTTGTTTTAGGCGTTGATTCACATCCTCTAATGTCCAATAAAGCCCGTTCCGATTCTGCACCCATTCAAAATAGCTGACAGTTACACCCCCTGCATTTACCAGAATGTCGGGAAGTACGTAGATTCCCTTTGCATCTAGAACCTTATCAGCAGCAGGGTTAATCGGACCATTGGCAACTTCAAAGATAAATTTTGCCTTGACATCATTCACATTCGCTTCAGTAATTTGATTCTCTAAAGCTGCTGGAATTAACACATCAACATCCAAGGCTAAGAGTTCCTGATTGCTTAAAATCTCATAATTGGGGATGTTATAAACTGCCCCTTTGCAGTAAGGGGGGGTGGCAAAGTCATCTTTATCTATTCCGCGATGCAATTCCTTATATTGACGAATGCTAGGAATATCTAACCCAGCTCTGGCATAGATAGCACCATGAGAATCACTCACCGCCACCACTTTATACCCTGCTGTGAATAGCAATTCTGCTAGCCAGCTACCTGCATTACCAAATCCCTGTATAGCAACAGTAGTGTCTCGAGGTGACTTGTGAAATTTGGGTAAGATTGTTTCAATCGTAAAGAAAGCTCCAGTTGCGGTTGCAGTATCCCGACCCAAACTACCACCCAGGGCAATCGGTTTACCTGTAACGACTGCGGGACAAATTTGTCGCCGAATAATACTGTACTGATCCATAATCCAACCCATAATCATTTGGTTGGTGTAAACATCAGGTGCTAAGATATCTACATCTGGACCAATGAAGTCGGCGATCGCATCTACATATCCTCGACTCAGACGCTCTAATTCCATCCTTGATAGTTGTTTAGGATCGAGCGTGATTCCGCCCTTAGCACCCCCAAACGGCAGATTTAGTACTGCACATTTGAAAGTCATCCAAAAAGCGAGAGATTGGACCTCTTCCAGTGAGACATTGAAGTGATAGCGCACTCCGCCTTTTGTTGGTCCCCGTGTGTCATCATACCGGACGCGATAGCCTTGAAAAATTTTTAACGAACCGTTATCCATCCGCACGGGAATAGAAACAGTTAAACTTGCTTTAGGGAATTTTAAATGTTCGATCGTGTCTTCTGACATCGATACATATTTTAATGCCTGTTCTAGTCTTTGCTTGGCATCGGTAAATAACGAATCTGGCATACGACTTTTTTTGGCTTAGCTGATCTAATATACTGATAAACCTGTAGCTAATTTATCAAAGTATCAAATCTTATGGTTGGTTCATAAAAATTTTGGAGCTAACTTAAGAATAGCCTCTACAAATAAGAATTTTTTAGGTTATACAAGATAGAAAATATTCTATTTGACTTCCTTATTCAAAAAGTCAGATCATTAAATAAGTAAATTAGAGAAATCGGGGAATCGCCC
This sequence comes from Chroococcidiopsidaceae cyanobacterium CP_BM_RX_35, assembly GCA_019242465.1. Next base: position 8,058 of record JAFAVL010000420.1, read on the forward strand.
CAAAAATCCCCTGATCTCCCCAACAACCTATCCCCTGGTCTCCTCCTCTCTGGGCATAACTAAATAGGGATCGCTTGCTAGAATTGTCACAGTTTGTTACAAAGTATGAAGAAATCCTGTAGACGCGGACCTATATGTTTGGCGGCTTGACTGGTTCAACTAATCCCATTGGCACTGACTGGGGAGAGCGCATGCTCAACACAGTCGCTAGCAAAACAATTCGCCACCTGTTCACCAAGAGCGAGTCGGTCGAAGTCCTTGTACGCTGTTATCCCTCTAGCAAGCTTTTGCAGGGTAGCATCGATAGCTTCCAGATGAGTGGTCGAGGGTTAGTGATTCGCAAAGACTTCTGGGTGGAAGAAATGTCGTTTGAAACTGACGCTGTAGCGATCGACTTCAGCGGCGTTTTGGGTGGCAAACTTAGCCTGAAACAGCCCACCCAAGCCGTTGTCCAAGTCATTCTTTCAGAAGCGGGTATCAACCACGCCTTCACGGCGGAACTCGTGAGAAAGCGCCTCCAGAACCTAACGTTACCTGCATTAACAGACTTATCTGGTGGAAAGCCAGTTTCCTTTAATGACATTCAGCTAGAACTACTGCCCAACAATCGCATACGGCTCTTGGCTAAAGCCAACCTCAACAACGAAGATCCAGTATCGATCGGACTCACAGCCACCATAGCCGTGGAGCGACGACGGCGCATCTCCTTTAAAGATCCTCAGTTTGAAGCTGACCTAGTACCAGAATCGCAACGGGAAATCTCTCAACCCCTAACGTTCGCACTAGGTCAGATATTGGATAGCATGGTCGATTTAGATCGATTCGATCTTGACGGCGTCTCCATGCGGATCAACCGTTTGGAAACCCAAGGAAAGCAATTGGTCTTTAGCGGTTATGCCCAGATCGAGCGCATACCAGGTAATCCTTAACTTCATAACGCTTCCACGCCACGATCTCACTTGGGGCTATCAACGGGAGTACTCCTAATGCTGATAGCTCTAAGCGCGCTCCCAGTAGGGATGAAATGCTAGAAGCGCTCTACTGTCTCAAACTGCTTTGCACTCACAGCTCTTGCTGCCTCGCCACAAGTGCGAGGTGTTGGGAACAGTTTGCCTGGATTGGCTAACCCTTTAGGGTTAAATACTCGGCGTACCCATTGCATTGTTTCTAAATCTGTCTCAGTGAACATATCTGGCATATAGCAGCGCTTATCTGCACCAATGCCGTGTTCTCCAGAAATGCTGCCACCCACTTTTACACATAGTCTGAGAATGTCTCCACCTAACTCTTCTACCTCCTCCAGCGCTCCAGGCACTGAGTTATCGTAGAGGATCAGTGGATGGAGATTGCCATCCCCGGCGTGGAATACATTAGCAATGCGATAGCCGTATTCTTTGCCCAAATTCTCAATTTCTTGTAGTACAAAGGGAAGCTGAGTTCGCGGAATCACACCATCCTGCACGTAATAGTCAGGACTAAGATGACCAGCTGCGGCAAATGCGGCTTTGCGTCCCTTCCACAATTGCAAACGTGTTTCTTTATCGTTAGCAGTAGTGATATTCCTAGCTCCATTCTGTTTACAAATGGCAGCAATGCGCTGTTTATTAGCCGCTACTTCCACTTGCATGCCGTCTATTTCTACCAGTAGGATGGCTGTAGCATCTCTGGGATAACAATTAGTACAAACTACATCTTCCACAGCATTGATGCTCAAGTTGTCCATCATTTCCATTCCAGATGGAATAATTCCAGCACTGATGATGTCTGAAACAGCTGCTCCCGCTGCCTCAATGCTGGTAAAGTCTGCTAGGAGGACGCAGATTGATTCAGCGGTTTTTAAAATTCGCAGCGTAATTTCTGTGGCGATGCCTAATGTACCTTCGGAGCCAACAAACACACCTGTGAGGTCGTAACCCGGCATTTCGGGAATCTGTCCCCCAATATCGACGACTGAGCCATCAGGCAGCACGAGTTTTAATCCCAGTACGTGGTTAGTTGTTACTCCATACTTGAGGCAATGCACTCCGCCAGAGTTCTCAGCAACGTTGCCGCCAATCGAGCAGATAATTTGGCTAGAGGGATCGGGAGCGTAGTAAAATCCAGCCCCACTTACGGCTTGAGTCACCCAGTTGTTGATCGCGCCGGGCTGCACTATGACTAGCTGATTCTCTAAGTCAATGTCGAGGATTTGCTGCATTAAAGCAGTGACGATCAAGACGCAGTCTTCTACTGGCAACGCTCCACCAGATAGCCCAGTGCCTGCACCTCGCGCAATGAAGGGGATGTTGGCGCGATCGCAGATTTTCACAATATCCGCCACTTGGGCTGTGGTTGTAGGCAACACCACCACAGCTGGGCGTTGGCGATAGCTAGTTAGTCCATCGCATTCGTAAGTCAGCAACTCTTCGCGGCGTTGAACGACGCCATTTTTGCCGACGACAGCTGCAAATTGCTTGACGATGGGTTTCCAGTTGCGTTGTTGTTTGTCTTGGATGAGCATGATTGTGAAGACTCAAAAAGAGGTGCTCTTACTAATATTGTTGCAGGAATTACAGTGTCCTCACAAATTCCTGTACTCGCTGCTGCACTTTTTCTAGTAAATCCGGTTGCTGTACATCAAACCACTCAATTTGCGGGTAGGCTCGAAACCAAGTGCGCTGTCGCTTGGCAAACTGTCTGGTATGTAAAACTATGAGGTCTTTAGCTTCAGCCAGGGAAATGTCATCATTGAGATGCTGTTTCAGCTCTTGATAGCCGAGGGTGGAAAGTAATGGCAGGTCAGAACCGTATTTCTGACACAAAGCTTCTACTTCAGCTACCCAACCAGCTGCAATCATTTGCTCTGTACGCTGAGCAATGCGAGAGGTGAGAGCATTTGGATCATTACAGTCCAAGCCTAGCTGCAGAATAGGGTACTGAGGTGGATACTCTCCTTGTTGGGCTGAAATGGAACGACCAGTGACGTAGAATACCTCTAACGCTCGTAGCGTTCGCACTGGATCGTGGGGATGAATCTTGAATGCTGCCATTGGATCGACTTGTTGGAGAAAAGCATAGAGTTGGGATTGACCCAGAGACTGAAGTTGCGATCGCAATTCTGGTTGTGGTGACACTC
>JAFAVL010000482.1 GCA_019242465.1 Chroococcidiopsidaceae cyanobacterium CP_BM_RX_35
TGAAGGTTGGGACAATTTTTGTCTATTCTATGTTAGAGGACTGTATCGTTTTTCTGAGGCTATGGCAGGACATAGTAAATGGGCGAATATTAAGCGCCAGAAGGCAAGAGTAGATGCGGTAAAGGGCAAAACCTTTACCCAACTGTCTCGGGCGATTATTGTTGCGGCTCGAACTGGGGTACCAGATCCAGCAGGCAATTTTCAACTACGTACCGCAATTGAAAAGGCGAGGACAGCCGGAATCCCAAATGAGAATATTGAACGGGCGATCGCGAAAGGCGCAGGCACGTTTGGCGGGGATAGTTCTCAGCTAGAAGCTGTACGCTACGAGGGTTACGGTCCTGGTGGTATTGCTATACTGATTGAAGCCCTCACAGATAATCGCAATCGTACAGCAGCTGACCTCCGCATGGCTTTTAGTAAGAATGGTGGCAACCTCGGCGAGACTGGCTGTGTCAGCTGGATGTTTGAACAGAAAGGGATGGTGACTATTACTGGAGTGGTTGAAGAAGACCAGATTTTGGAAGCTTCTCTAGAGAGTGGTGCTGAGTCTTATGAGTTGACAGAAGATGATGGGGTGTCAGCTCTTGTGTTTACAGAGGTGGAGAACCTAGAAAATCTGAGTCAAACCCTCAAAGAGTGGGATTTGACGGTGAGTGAGGTAGAACTGCGCTGGATTCCCAGTAATATAGTGGAGGTAGACGATCCGGACCAAGCACGCTCTCTCTTGAAGCTGATGGACGCTTTGGAAAGCCTAGATGACGTGCAAAACGTTACGGCTAACTTTGAGATAGCAGAGCGGCTGATGTCATTAAGTTTGGTCCAGTAGAAGTTAGATGTCTTTCTTGAGAAAGAAAATTCGTGAAGACTTCACTTGACTGACATAAAACCGTTATCAGTCTGTGTGTATTTTGGTAGTCAGTTGTTTGTAAGGAGTTTTTCATGAACAAATTTGCTAAAGCTTTGCTTCTGACTCTAGTCGTTGTTACCACCGCAGTAGTTTCTGAGACTACAGTTCAAGCAAAGAGTAGTACCCATCAATCTGGGACATCCAAGGCTATGTGGACAAGTCACAGGCATAAATATAGCTCAACGCATCATGCTCCGAAGCATACCACTCGTTCAAGTACAACAACTGGCTCCTAACATAGAGTTCAGGGAATAGGCAATAGTCAGCCGCATCAGATGCATACTGACACGGAAACTTCATAAGGCTGACAACAGGCTGCCATCTAATGCTGACATACTTTATCTGTGGGTAGTTCAATGATGGACAAGCTTCTTTCCTGTCCGCATAGATTGTAGCTAGTACATGATCGAAGTTGTTAGCAAGTGAGTTTGACGAGGTGATTTAGCCCTGTTGGAAAACCAACAGGGTTTTTTCTGCATAGCCATACAGGGGCTTACTATGCCACAATAGGCAAAACTCACGTCAGCAAGTCAGCTCTTATCATCTAATGTGCCTACTCGGTCAGTGAATGGCGACCGGGTTGACAGTGCTTAGTGATGCGCCCGTGAATCATGGCTGACCAAGCACGAAATAGGGCGATTCAGATTCATCTCAGTTTCAGCCTAGAACTAGATTTCGTCTGGATTCACACCCATTGCCCGCAGCCGTTCAGCGAGTCGCTGTACCTTTGCTTCTGCTTCGTCTGCCCGTTCTACGCCTGTGAAGCAGCAACTCTGTCCAGTGTAAAGAAGGTCTTCTATTACGGAGCGTTACCAATCTTAGTACTCATATCAAAAGCGTTGACACCTCACGCCTGAGGTGTCAACGCAGGTCGAAACCAGTAACAAGCATAGACGGCATTGTCAAATGTCAACTATTTAGGGCTCTTCCGAGGTTTTGGTGATCCAGTAACAAGCTAGGAAACTGATGATTCTCGGAAACCTTTCACTGGAGCAGGATGAAGCGTTTGCTAAGTAATTCTAATCCGGCTCGGCCGTACATCTGCCGTTTTAACATTTTCAATCGATTATTCAACCCTTCGACTGGACCATTACTCACCCTGGTCATCATGCTAGCTTTGACAGCAGCATAATCATCCAAAAGCCCTTGTGCAAATGTTTGAAAGGGTTTGAGCGAACTCTTAAGTGCCTTGAGCAGCCACATCTCTAAAGCCTCTGCTCGCTGCTGCCGCAGCAGTTGTAGAAATTCATCGGCTAATGCAACTGCAGTGGCTAGATGGGGATGCTGTGTTACCAGATGTCCCAGCAGTTCGGTGTCTTCCGGCTCTCGATTCTCCTGCCGTTGCAAAATCAGATAACTCGCCCGGCGGGCAGTCAAAGGAGGCAACTGTGGAGCAACCACTGTCACTGAGCTTTGAGCCGAATGCCCCCGTTTGGCAGGCAAACCCTGGGTCTGGCGGAGTTGACCAATGTAACGTGTTAGTGTCCGCTCACTGCCGATGTAGCCCTTCTGTTGTAGCAATGTCAGTAGCATTCTCGGCTGCTTGATGCCCCCATTCCACCACTCTAAAAGTACCTGTTTGTAAGGGTCAAGTAAACTTCTACCAAACGATTTACGACGAGGGGGTGTTGCCGAGAAGTTCGGCAGACGCAGGAATCGTCGCACAGTGCGAACGCTGACACCAACCTCCTGAGCAATAGCAATTTGTGACCACTGTTGCTCATGCAGTTCCCTCATCTCCTGCTGTTGCTGCACCCGTCGTTGATCAGTAGCCTGTGTTGGTGCTTGAGCATTGATCGTTGCGGTAGGCTTCGCTGTCATGACCACGGTTTCAGTTGCTGCCCAAGTTTGGCGATGCTTTTGCTCAACTGCTTTCAGTTCAGTGCTATAGCTGCTAAAGCATTTTTCCAAGGTCTCACCTAAGTTTTGCACCAGATGAAACCTGTCTGCCACTTGTAAGGCTTTGGAGCCCCTTGTGTCATCCCACTCTTATAAGCTGTGGAGCGGTCTCGTGACAGCACTTCTACTCCAGGATGCTGAGTCAACCAGTTGGCCAACGTCTCGGCTTTCCGGTCTGCTAGCAGGGCAATGGGTTGATGCCGTTCTAAATCGACTAAGATGGTACCATATTGCCGACCCTTACAAAGCGCAAAATCATCGACACCCAGAATTTTCGGCACCTCGAATTGAGGCAGAGAAAGCTTTTTGAGGTGATTCAACAGGGTACTCTCACAAGCTGCACAGCCAACTTGATGAGAGAGGCGTTCCCCTGCGGCACCTCCCAAGGCGCTTGCCAATGGTCTGTAACCTCTTAACCAATCGTACTGTCTTTCTTGCCCAAGGAGCGACTACTTCCGGGAGCCGCTCTGTGAAAAGGCGACGGGTGCAAGCTGTATTGTCACAAAAGAACTTACAGACGTGCATCACTAAAGTTAAACTGAAGCTCACACATGGAAGGTCTGCCAGTGTTCGTTCATATCGGCTATGGATGCGCCTAGTTGGAGTCGAGCAAAGTGGGCACTGGGCTCAGGGCTGGGTTGAGGATACACTCAAAGTCAGGTGATAGTTATCTATGTCGATTTCATAATGTTCTAAATCAAGCCGGGTGGAACTAGGAAGCAGGCATTGGAGGAACTGCGCGGTCATATCGCTCTATTGGCGTCAAATCCTCTATAGCATCCTCCTAGCTTGTTACTGGATCACCAAAACCTCGGAAGAGCCCTATTTGCTTGACATTTAACACCCGCTTTCTTAAGCCATTGGACGAACGAGTTGTTGCCGCGATCATTGGTGTTGCCTAATTAAAATCCTATGTTCATCTAATGCTAGAAAGTACTATGAACAATTATTCACCCGACCTTTTGAAACCGTCGTCAAGGGGCATTGAAATCTGCCATAGAACTAGACAGTTGCATTGCCTGCCACTGACTGTAAGGGACTACCCCTACATCAGGACAAGGCTCCTGGGGCAACATCGCCAGATATTCCAGCAAATGCCCATCAGGATCGGTGAAGTACAGAGAAATTGCGGGCATCCAATCCGATAACGACTGGCTCCTCGACAGGTTCGCCATAAAACCCTTTAGGAACGACGTTAATGGCTTTTAATGCAGACGGAGCGGCAAGAACTTGCTCAACCGTACTTGTAAACGCCAAATGCAGGCGCATTCCGTTTGGCGCGTCGCCCACCTCCCACACACCTAGCATTGCCTGTCCACGTCCTCCGATCTAGAAGAAGGCAACCCGCCGCTCAGGTAAAAGGTAAGCCAGTTCAAGCCCAACCCTGTCCCGGTAGAAGGCGAGCGAGGTTGCTAAATTTCTCACCGTTAGGTGCGTTTCAAAGAGACCTTGAATCGAAACTCCCATGACAAAAACCTGCTCCCAGAAAATACTGCTGTATTGATTTCACCTGTTCAAACGTTGCTACTGCTGAACAAGATTAATAAGAGTATGATAATTGATATTACTGAACTGCGAGAAGCACAGCAAGCCTTACTAGAAGCGGAACAAGCACGAGCTGAATTGCTCAAGACGATGACAACGATCGCCAACCATCTCTTACGCTCCACCGACTACAGGCTGATTCTACCCAATGTCTTGCAACTGCTGGGTGAAGCTGCCAGTGCCGACCGCTGTAGCTTAGTGCAAAACATCACCGATCTCACTTCGGGTAAACCTGCGGTGCGGATGCATGCTGAGTGGTGCCGACCTGGCATTCAAGCCTCGATCGCTCACACACCTGAGTTGGAATCCGCTCTTTTGTGGGAGGATTTTGCCCAGTTGTACGAGCGCTTAATTCAAGGCGAGACTGTGCAGTTTTTCGGTACTGACCTGTGCGCATCGCTGCGCGAGTTGTTTGAGGCACAAGGCAACACGGCAATGCTCATGGTGCCAATCGTCGTGCAGGGTGAGTTTTGGGGTATGTTCGGGTTTAATTATTGCACTGAAGTGCGGCGATTTGAAGAGTTAGACCAATTGATCTTTGCGATCGCGGTGGATAGTATTGCCGCCGCGATTGAGCGTCAGCAGCAAGAGGAAGCCTTGTTACAGGCAGAACAGGTGAAGCAAGCGGCGATTATACGTGAACAAGAAAAAGCGGCTCAACTACAAGTTGCAGAATTGGCAAAAGCGAACGATGTCTTGAAAAAAACGCTTGATACTCTTGCCACAGAACCAGAATTAGATTGCTTTTTACGGCATATGTTGAGCGTAATTGCCCGACAGATGAATGCGCCTGCTTGTCTCTTATGGTTATTTAATGAATCACTGCAAACGGCAACCCTGCACTTAAGCTGCACTAACGGTCAAGTCAACTTTCCCGCCCGCTTCAATGCTGACCGATCTCACCCGCTCTGCTTGCATAGTCCGAGCTGGGTTTTTTGCACTGAGCAACGGCAGCCATACCTGGTTGAGGTCGCGACTCCACCGTTTACCCGAGCAAGTTGTGCTTATCTAACCCGCTCAGGCGTCAAAGCTATTCTCATTGTCCCCTTGTGGCTCGGCGACCGACTAATCGGCTCATTTGCCGTGCGTCTGCGTGAAGCCAGGGACTTTGCACCGAACGAGCTAGAACTGGTGCAAGCGCTAGTGCATCAAGCCACATTAGCCCTCCAACTGATGCAACTGGCAGAGCAAGCAAGTCACTCTGCCGTACTAGAAGAACGCAACCGCATGGCACGCGAGATCCATGACGTTCTTGCCCAAGCATTTACTGGCGTGGTGGTTCAACTCGAAGCAGCAAAGATGATCACCCCTCAAGATGTATCCTTGCAGCCGCTCATGGCTCAAGCACAAGAACTGGCAAGGGCTGGGTTAGTCGAAGCCCGGCGCTCAGTTTGGTCATTGCGCCCCCAAGCACTAGAGAACACCAACTTGCGGAGTGCATTGGAAAAGTTCGTGCAAGCCCTGACTCACAACACCTCAGTTCAAGTTCAATTAAAGATTTAAGGGGTAGCTTGTGTGATCGCGCCAGAGGTGGAAACTCATCTATTGCGAATCGCTCAAGAAGCCCTGACTAATGCCCTGACTCATGCTCAAGCCAGCACAATTCAGATTGAATTGACGTTTGGCACTCAAGCGGTCGAGTTGTGCGTGCGTGACGATGGGCAGGGATTTGAGCCAACAGCAGTTCGAGGAAACGGCTTTGGGCTGGTGAGTATGCAAGAGCGGGCTGACTGTATCAACGGAGAAGTCACCCTCACCAGCCAGCCTGGTTGTGGAACAGTGGTTCTGATTGCCGCACCTGCTAAGAGCAACGCTCCGATTCGGAGGTCGTGATGAATCAGAATCCCCCAATCCGCGTTTTGATTGCTGATGACCATCCGGTTGTGCGTACCGGACTCGCCGCCATCCTGGAAATTCGACCAGAGGAAAACATTGTGGTGGTCGGGCAAGCCAGCGATGGTCAAGAAGCCATCGACTTGTTCACCCAACTGCAACCGGATGTTGCCTTGATCGATCTACGCATGCCAGAAATAGATGGGGTGGGAGCAATCGTCGCCATTCGCCAAAAATTTCCATCGGCACGGTTGGTGATCTTAACAACCTATGACAGCGAAGAAGATATTTATTGCGGACTCCATGCTGGGGCTAAAGCCTATTTGCTCAAAGATGCGCCACATCAGGACTTGCTCAATTGCGTCCGGGCGGTTTATGCTGGAGAGTCCTTCATTCCGCCCAAAATCAGCGCCAAGTTCTTTCAACGCCTGAACTTGCCCAGTTTGAGTGAACGAGAACGCGAAGTGGTACGTTTGATCGCAACAGGTCGAACGAATCAAGGAATCGCAGCGGTTTTGGGAATCAGCGAAGGTACAGTCAAGTTTCACGTCAATAACATTCTTTCAAAGTTGCAGGTGAGCGATCGGACTGAAGCCGTTATCTTAGCCTTGAAGCGCGGCATCATCACTCTATAAAAACATCGGACGTAGCAGCAGGTGGCAGCACGGGTTGCTGCTCAAAGCAAGCTTTGGATGACTTACCTGACTAAAAGTTAGGGTCGAGTCCCTATCAACTTATTGTAGTTAAAATCTGGCAGTCAGCCCAGTTGCAAAACTGAGAGAAAGACTAGCGACAAAGCTAAACAAAGTTCCTACAGTAAGCGTATGAAGTGAAGAGTTGATGGTCATGAGTCAGTTTAGTCCTTCCAACCAACTCACACAACCTGTCAGCGCTCGTGACCATATTCAGGGATCTCTCCAAGCTCCTGTCATTCTCATTCAGTACGGCGACTTTCAGTGTCCACATTGTTATGAGGCTAACAGGATTGTCAAACAGATTCAGCGTCAGCTTGATGATCAATTGTGCTTTGGGTTTCGACACTTTCCACTGACGCGGCTTCACGCTCAAGCACAAAGAGCCGCCGAAGCTACCGGGGTTGCGGCTGATCAAGGCAAGTTTTGGCTTCTTCACGACATGCTCTTTGAACACCAGCACACTTTGGATGATGGCTCACTTGTGGAATATGCGCTCAATCTCGGTTTCAAGATGCCTCGGTTTCTTTGGAATTTCTCAGAACGGGTGTACACAAATTGCGTGCAAGCAGACTTCCACAGTGGTATCGAAAGCGGTGTAACAGGAACGCCCACGTTTTTTATTAATGGTGTGCGCTTAGCCGATAGCTGGAAGTTGGAAGGATTACTCGCAGCGATCAAGCAAGCTAGATATTCCGCATCACCCTAATTGCCATCAAAATTCCAGACAGGTTTGGGAGCACCTAGTATTACTCAGTTGACGCGAACTTAATCTTAAGAAGTAAACATAGCTAGTACTTAAACAAATAAAGGAGGCAAAACATGAAAAGGGGAAGGTAAAAGTCATCGCCGAAACCTACTCATTAGATGAAATTAATCGTGCTTATGAGAGAGTTGCAGAAGGTCAGGTGCGTTTCCGGGCTGTCATCACAAATTAACTCCAATTATCGTCAGTAAAAACCATGGACAACGCAAAGAAAGCAGAACGTTTGATTCTAGTAACTGGAGCAACAGGCAAACAGGGAGGCGCAGCCGCGCGTCATCTCCTTCAGCAGGGTTTTCGAGTCCGAGCCCTCACTCGTGACCCGCACAAGCCTAAAGCGCAGGCTCTAGCTCGGAAGGGGGCAGAGGTTGTGGCAGGTGACCTAAATGACCGCACCAACATTGAACAGGCACTCAACGGTGTCTACGGCGTCTTCTCAGTCATAAACTTCTTTGAAACTGGCTATGAGGGCGAGGTGCGGCAAGGAGTAACGCTTGCCGACGTCGCTAAGGCAGCGAACGTAGAGCACTTCGTCTACAGCTCGGTTGGGAGCGCTTACAAAAAGACGGGAATCCCACACTTCGATAGTAAATGGGAAATTGAGGAACACATACGTGCTATCGGACTTCCTTACTCAATTCTCCGCCCGGTTGCCCTAATGGAGGTTTGGGAGATGCAGCGTGACGCGATTCTAGGTGGTCAGCTAGCCCAGCCACTCGCTCCTGACAAAAAGCTTCAACAAGTCACCGTTGATGATGTTGGTGCTTTCTGTGCGATCGCCTTGGAACACCCAAAGAAGTGGCTTGGTCGCGAGGTTGACTTGGCGGGAGACGAATTAACTATGCCACAGGTCGCCCAAACGTTTAGCCGCGTGATTGGTCGGCAAGTTAACTACGTCCAGATGCCGTGGGAGCAGTTCCAGCAAGCCATGGGTGAGGAAATCACAGTTATGAATAAGTGGTTCAACGACGTGGGTTATGAAGCTGATATTCCCGCACTACAAAAGGAATACCCACAGCTAACCACCTTTGAGGAGTACCTCCGCCGCCACGGTTGGTCAGGTGCTGAGCCGAGCCCAGCGGCTTGAAGCCGAATAGCTCTAAAAAGAATGGCACGCTCACTCAATGCCAGGAAGCCAGTGAAACTCTAATAAAAATGCGAGCCAGTTGTATTCTTACCCAAAGGATGGTGAAGTATGGCAAACCTGTTGAACTGGAACGAAATGAACGGTAAACTCTACAGCGACGGCTGGCGAGAGGGTGTCCAGAACACAGATATCATTGAACCGGCGACTGGCAAGACGTTGACACAAGTAGCTGTGGGCTCGGCTGAGATTATTTCCAAGGCAGCAAAGATAGCAGCCGCTGCTCAAAAGGAATGGATGCGAGTCCCACCTGAGGAGACGCGAGCACTCTTCATCCGCGTGGAAGCCCTATGGCGCGACTATGCAAATGAAATCTGCGAGTGGACGATGCAGGAAATTGGTGCCACTCGTTCTAAGGCGCAGTTTGAAATCAATTTCTGCTCTGACGAGTTTTTGGAGGCGGCATCCTATCCCACCCAACACTACGGAGCACTCCTAGCGGACCGAGCTCATCGAATGAGCTACGCAGTGCGCGTCCCTTTCGGAGTTGTGGCGGCGATGACGCCATCGAATGTTCCGCTGTTGCTGACGGCACGTGTTATTGCTCCCGCACTGGCTACAGGCAATGCAGTACTGCTCAAACCCCATCAGAATTCGATTGTCTGTGGCGGTTTTGTCTTTGCACGGATCTTTGAAGAGGCGGGGCTGCCCAGCGGACTGTTGCATGTGATCCCAGCAAGAGGCAAAGAAGCGGAAGCGTTCGAGACCGATCCCAATATTGCCATGGTTCACTTTACGGGTTCGTCAGCGGCAGGTCAACGCATTGCCGAAACAGCGAGTCGCTCCCTGAAGAAAGTCTCGATCAGCGGTAGTGGCAAGAATCCGTTTGTTGTCCTCGATGACGTTGCCGATCTAGACGCGGTGGTTTCTATTGCTGTGTATAGCACCTTTTACTTTGGCGGACAATCCTGTATGACGGCTGGACGTCATTTGATCCATCACCGTCTCATTGATGAATATATTAATCGTTTCGTGGCAGCAGCTAGCCAACTCGTGGTCGATAATCCTTTGACAAATCCTAATGCCTTCTACGGTCCGATGATTCAACCCAAGGAAGTTCAGCGCCAGGATGAGATTGTCAAAGATGCAATAGCAAAGGGAGCTAAGCTGCATCTAGGTGGAAAGTTTAATGGTCCTTTCTTCTATCCCACAGTACTTAGCGGTGTCAAACCCGGTATGCAGGTGTGGGAGCAGGAAATCTTTGGTCCGATAGCGGCGATTACAGCCTTCGATACGGACTCTGAGGCGATCCAAATGGCTAATGATACGCCCTACGGGCTCTCGGCAGCCGTATTGGGGTCACAGGTACGGGCAACCCGAATTGCCGAGCAACTTCAGACAGGCATGGTGCATATCAATGACCGCTCGACCGATGACAGTGCCTATGTTCCCTTTGGTGGGGTGAAATTATCTGGCAATGGCGGACGCTACGGCAGCTACGTCAACTGGGATGAGTATACCCAGTGGCGATGGTTCACTGTCTCCGAGCAGCCCTCACACATTCCTCTTGGGCACTAGGGAGGCAACATGGGACGCAAGATCGCTTATGTAGATGCAGCACAGCCTCT
>JAFAVL010000700.1 GCA_019242465.1 Chroococcidiopsidaceae cyanobacterium CP_BM_RX_35
CGTACTGAGTCAATGGGTGATTTGCTGCCATTAAAACTTCGATGGGTTCATCGAATAGCACTTCTAGCACCATTTCTGGACCAGTCGTTAAAAAGCGATTTTGCATCACAATTGCTAGATCTACCATGCCATCCTTCAGGACTTTCAAGGCGCGATCGCTGCCCAAAGAAGTTACCCGCAACTGCACATCTGGGAATCCATGACAAAACTTTTGCAAGACTGGGGGCAGGTAATAGGCACAGAGCGAAGGAATTGCCGCAATGCAAAGTTCTGGCTGCTTCCCTGCGCTCAAATCCGCTAATTCCTCTGTGGCATTGTGCCACTCTTGGCAAATCTTCCGCACCCGAGGCAGCAATCGCTCACCTCCTAGTGTCAGCCCTGTGCCTGTTGTCCGATGAAATAGCGGTAATCCCAAATCTGCTTCCAAAGCTTGGATCTGCCGACTAATGGTCGATTGAGTGACGCCACATTTTCGTGCTGCTTGTTGAAAGCTGCCCGTTTCCGCGATCGCTAAGAATGCTTGCAACTGCTCTAGCCGCATTATGATGTAGCCTGAATTACATTTGGGGTTTTCACCAAATTAATTGATTTACAGCAGCAGTTTGGTAGAGCTTGATACGGTATGACCAAAAAAGGTTTTTGCAACAAAACCAGATGACTAGTTCTATTTTTTGGTAGCTTGAATCTATCAGAAAGTGTCCGTCAAATCTGGTACAAGTACTTACTCGATAGCTAGCTGCTCTAATTGCCACTGCGCCATTTCGGGAGCCAGTTGTTTGAGGGCTGTGATGGCGTGCAGTCTCACCCCTGTATTTGCCTCTGTTAACATCTGAATTAACGCCTCTATAGCTTGCATGTCTCCCAGTTGCCCCAAGGAAAGCGCAATTGCTTGTTTAACTCTAGGCTCCTGAGTCACAGGATGATTTGATTGCAGCAACTCCATCAGCATACCTGCTGCTAAGCTGGACAAGCTTGGTGCTTCTACTCGCCCTAGAACTGTGACAATTTCTTCCGCCAATGCCGCAGATGGGTGCTGATTCAGGCACAAACCCAGATATTCCAAGCCAACTGCTGTCCCTAACCAACCCAAGGCTCGAACGATTTCCAGTTGCAGATTCATTGGCGTGTGGGGAGACATCAGCACCTGATAGAGGGCAGTGGCGGCTTCATCTGTACCTAATCGTCCCAACGCGGTTGCACAAGCACAAGCTACTGCCAAATTAAAGTCATACAGCCGAGGCGAGAGCCGATTCACCAATGCTAATTCTTCTCGTAAGTCAGAGCGAAAGCTCAAGCCAATCACTGCTTCGCGCCTGACTAAGGCCGCTATGTCATCTAGAGCATTCAGCAGAATTGGCGGAATCTGGGAGTCGTGAAAGCTACTGAGGGCTTCGATTGCTGCAGCTCTTACTTCCGCTTGCGGATCTTGCACTACACTAAGAAGAGGTGCAATTGTTGCTGGGCACCGGATGTGGGAGAGGGCTCGCACTGCCAACAACCTTGTCTGTTCTTGTGCTAGTAGCTCCGTCAGCATAGCTATAGCCGGGCTACCTATATTGCTTAGTGCCGCTGCCGCCATGCCACTAAGTTCTTCGCTCTGAGCTGTTTTTAACACTTCAACTAAAGCTCTGACCGCCTCTGAATGACTAAACTCACCCAAGATCCGACCAGCGAACCAGCGTAATTCTTCTTCTGCGTCTTCGTCTTCTAGGATGACTATCAGCGGTTCGACCACACCTTTTCCTAACTTGGGAAACAGCTTAGCAACGTCCCAGCGCTCCTGAAAATCTCCGTATACCAAAGCTTCTATAGCTAAATCCAGCAACCGCTCTTCTGGCAGAGATGGAGAGATGAGCAATTGCTGTAGCTGCTCGACCAGTAATGACCAGTTGGCTTGTGCTCGCGCTGCCTGCGCCTGCTCTAAAAGGTTAACTGTATAGTTTTCGTTCACGGTAGCTCTTGGTTGAGTAAAGTGCAACTAACTTTTCTTGACTAGGACTGAATTTTTTACAATTCTAGTTCGGGAAGTTTTAAAGGATTTTGTAGCCTAGAACTTTAACAGGAAAGGCAGAGGCGCTTGGGTGCAGCTATGAAGGTTTTAATTTAATTATCTTAGTGTTAAAACTGCCTTATAGAGGCAAAACGGCTTTTTTGCCTCCCTTGATGCAAACGGAGCTAATCATGAGAATGCCGCATTAAGGCTATGCGATTCATTCATAGTTAAAGAAATTTGGTTACAAAAGACACCAATTTCCCTTCTAGAAAATCTTAACCTTATGTATCACTAGGGATTAACAAGAGTCTACTAAGAGTTTTGCATGGCGAAGCTTGTCTTCTACTTATATCTAAGCATTAGAGAGAGGAAGAGGGAGTAACCAATATGCAATTTACAAATGCTGCTAGGCAGAAACAACATAGCAACGAAAAACCAAAATATTAATTCTTCTAGCTCGGTCGCTTGCACCAGCACAGAGGGTGCAAGGAAAGTAGTAATGGTATAACCACATGACAGACGCCACAAACACAAAGACAAGTCAGAACAAATTCGAGAAATTCAAGACTGAAAAAGACGGTCTAGCGGTAAAGGCAGAACTAGAACATTTTGCTCGGATTGGCTGGGAAGCCATGGACGAGACCGACCGCGACCACCGCTTAAAGTGGATGGGTGTGTTCTTTCGCCCAGTCACTCCGGGTAAGTTTATGATGCGCCTCAGAACACCGAACGGCATTTTGACTAGCAATCAGATGCGGGTGTTGGGGAGTGTAGTGCAACGCTACGGTGATGAGGGCAGTGCAGACATTACCACACGGCAAAACATTCAGCTGCGAGGTGTGCGAATTGAGGACGTACCAGAGATCTTTAATCGTTTTGCATCAGTGGGGTTAACCAGCATCCAGTCGGGTATGGATAACGTCCGCAATATTACAGGCGATCCAGTTGCAGGAATTGAGGCAGAGGAGTTATTCGATACGCGAGAATTGGTAAGTCAGATTCAAGACATGATTACCAATGATGGACAAGGTAATCCAGAGTTCACCAACTTACCCCGAAAATTCAACATCGCGATTACGGGTGGTCGAGATAATTCCGTCCATGCCGAGATTAATGACTTGGCATTTGTCCCAGCCTTTAAGAGGGCAGAGGGGGCTCTGGGTCCCCACGGAGGAGCCAGCGCTGTGGGCGGGTCTCCCGACTTGAGGCGACTGGCGTTGGGGATTAGGGGCAGGGAGGGAGAGGGGAGCAGGGGAGCAGGGGGAGATGGGGGGAAAGAATTCTCTCCACAACAATTTGGGTTTAATGTTTTGGTTGGGGGCTTTTTCTCTGCTAAACGCTGTGATGCAGCAGTTCCCCTTAATGCTTGGGTGCCTCCTGAGGATGTGGTTGCCCTATGTAGAGCGGTTTTGGTGGTTTATCGTAACCATGGGTTGCGTGCCAACCGACAAAAAGCTCGCCTGATGTGGCTCTTAGATGAATGGGGTGTAGATAAATTCCGCGTTGCAGTTGAAAACGAACTGGGTAAGTCCCTGGCATCAGCAGCAGCAAAAGATGAAATTGATTGGGATAAGCGTGACCATATTGGTGTTTATCAGCAAAAGCAACCGGGCTTGAATTATATCGGTTTGCACATCCCCGTAGGACGCCTGTATGCCCAAGATATGTTTGAAGTTGCCCGGATGGCAGAAGTTTACGGCAGCAGCGAAATTCGGCTCACTGTTGAGCAAAACGTCATCATCCCCAATGTTCCTGACTCACATCTAGATGCCTTCTTAGCTGAACCACTCTTAGAGCGATTCTCAATTGACCCCAATATCCTAACGAGAGGGCTAGTTTCTTGTACTGGGGCTCAGTTCTGCAACTTTGCCCTTATAGAAACCAAAAACCGCGCCTTAGCCATGATCAAAGCATTGGAAGCTGAGCTGTCTCTAAATCAACCAGTCCGAATTCACTGGACTGGTTGCCCCAACTCTTGCGGTCAGCCACAAGTAGCGGATATCGGATTGATGGGGACTAAGGCACGTAAAGATGGCAAACCTGTGGAAGGGGTTGATATCTATATGGGTGGCAAAGTGGGCAAAAATGCCCATCTTGGTAGCTGCGTGACGAAAGGTATTCCTTGTGAAGACTTACAGCCAGTGTTACGGGATTTACTGATCGAGCATTTTGGCGCTAAACCTAAGCGAGAAGTGTTAGTTGCTACTTCAATGTAATCGGGAACAAGATGACTAGCAGCGAGGTATGCGCCTGGAAAGCCAATCAAATGAAAAATGTAGCTCAGCGGAAAGTCCGAGCGGAGCGCAAAGTCCGAGCGGAGGTTCCCTCCGATCGGAACTTTGTAAGAGAGGTTCCCTCCGATCGGAACTTTCCAAGAGAGTAGAGAGGACTACAT
>JAFAVL010000733.1 GCA_019242465.1 Chroococcidiopsidaceae cyanobacterium CP_BM_RX_35
AGTTTGAGACGATACCTGAGTGTGTTGGGATTATTGTGGAGTGCGGCGATCGCCGCTGAGCTGGAGTATCGAGTTAACTTCCTCTTGGCAACCCTAACCAGCTTGGGCAATCTTATCGGTAGCGTGTTTGGGCTATTTTTGTTCTACCGCACTGGTTACACCTTCAAGGGTTGGAGTTGGGAGCAAGCCCTTGTCGTGCTGGGTATTTTTACTATACTCCAAGGCTTTTCTAGTACCTTCCTAGCTCCCAACCTCAACCGTATTGTTGGACATGTTCAGCAGGGAACGCTGGACTTTGTGCTGTTAAAACCTATTAGTAGCCAATTTTGGCTTTCGACCCATACAATTTCTCCTTGGGGTTTGCCAGACTTGATTTTTGGAGGAGTCATAATTATCTACGCAGGCAGACGGCTGGGCTTGGAAACAAGCGATTACCTCCTGAGTGCCGTTCCACTTTTGTTTGGCTTGGCAAGTCTCTACAGCCTGTGGTTTATCCTAGGAGCAACTAGCATCTGGTTTGTGAAGATTTACAATGTTACTGAGGTGCTTAGAGGGCTACTAGAAGCTGGGCGGTATCCTATGGTTGCCTACCCTACTGCCTACCGCTTTTTCTTCACTTTCGTCATTCCAGTAGCATTCTTGACAACGGTTCCATCTGAAGTGCTGCTCGGTCGTATTCAGATTAACTGGGTAGTTGGTGCAGGAGTGCTAGCGCTAGCGCTATTGCTAGTTTCACGGGGTTTCTGGCGATTTGCACTACGCTTTTACACCAGTGCATCGAGCTAAAGCTATAGGACATTTCTAAAACAATTGCAATGTTCATTCGCCCTGCTACACCAACTGACGTACCCGCAGTTTTACCATAAGCTCTTACTTAAACTCGTCCCCAAGTCAAGATGGATTTTAGCCAACTGTTGCTAAGTAAAATTGAATAATTATGTCCTACTTTGCGCTGGTAACCTTCTTTTAAAAACCTCTTTAACTAATCCCTCAACTCAAGCATATGTTCAGACATAAAGATAAGTGTGCTATTTTTTTAACCGGTTTTAGCCTGTTGTTTGTTGCCTCATCTTCTTTAGCAAATAATGCTCAAAGTATTTTTGACGTATCAAGCAACGACACTGCTAACCGAGTGAATTACGGAATTCGACTGAATACAGACTGTTCAATAAGTGGAACGAATCCAGTATATTCGTATGTACGTAAAGCGGACGGGGAAACTCGGTCATTAAACAGTCTAGAGCAAAATGTATATCAAGTCAGTCAGTCAGTTGTATCAAACAATAGAGTTGAATTGGTATTCGACTCTTTGCAAAGTCGAGGAGTTCAAAAACCAATTACAGTCACAACTTCTGAATTGAATAATAAAGATTGTCAAGTCAGTGCCTTCACTATCATTAATGGTACTAGGACACAATTAGTTAGCGTTTACGCTCAGATTAGTCGGACAGTAGTAGAAGTTCCTTTCATTGGTAGAAAGACTACAGGGGGGACTCTCCACAGCATTACGTTCATTGGCTCAAACCAAAATAAAGAGGAAATACAGTGCCCTTCAGATTGTAGTATGGGGTTACCATTACAAAGCGGAACATGATTAGCCAAGCTCTATAAGCTTAGATCTTGCACCTGATATTCTACTAAACTAATGACTTTGTAAACTAAGTAAAAGGTTTTATTTTTCTTGGCTCTAACGAAGCTTGACGTTTAACAGTAAATAAAAAAAGGCAAGATGATAGTTGTGTAAGGAAATAAAAACTCTAGAAGAGAATAAAATAATTAGATTACCTGTTACTTAACTTTCTTATCCCAACTGCTTTGCACCTTAATCAAGGTTTTTTCTGAGTGACGCCCCGACATCCCCAGCTCTTTTCCCTATCGGAACCCAGCAAGAGAAGGAGGTCGCCTACTGCGACATAGGAATGGGTACTAGCCCCAAGGACTCGGTTCTAGACCCCACTGATGCTTCAGCAACTGCTTGTAGGTTGCTTCACGCATCACCATCTGCTGGTACAGCTTAATTAAGAAGTCCTGAGCTTGTTCAAGGCTCATCTGCTGGACCTGTGTCTCGAAGGACCGGATGCTAAATTGCTGCTCGATTGAAAGCTCTATCGGTTGGTTCATGACTTAACTCCGACAAATCATAGAAGGTACAGGTGAACTGGTCACAGAAGCTCCAGCTAGATAGGATGTTGATCTAGATCAAACCTACAGTTGTTTTTCTTCGGTATTAAAAAATATAACAACTGTTTGACAAAGTGCCCATCCTCCTATTGGATACTTCATATTAACCGTAAGATAGAAAATTAGCCTCCGTGGTTCCCTGAAGAGGCTAAAGGTAGTTATATCAATTTATCCCTAGTCAAACTGCTCAGTATGAACAGTCTACTGGGTATATATACTCAAAACTAATAGCAAATCTACCAAGCCGCAGAGAGGTATTAACCATCGGAGCAATACTTTCCCTATCCCCCCATCACCGATAGCGCGCTACGCGCATGCTTCGCAAACACCCCATTTCCCTATTCCCCCATCCCTCCATCTCTCTTCTACATCCGGTCGTAGCGTTCAAGGCGCATGAGCAGTCGAAACAGAGCCACTGCTACGGCTGCCGTAACTAAGGCAGCAAACAGCGCTAGCCAGACGTAGTGTGCCACAAATAAGATTGTGGCGCAGAGAGAGAAAGCACTAAGGATAAAAGCGTAGCTATTTACCATCTGCATGCTACTCTGGCGACGCAGCAACCGCTCTGTTTCTATAGACCGAACGCGAACGCGCAGATCTCCACGCTCTAGCTTCTCAAGTGTATCTTCGAGCCGACGAGGCAAGCCCAAGGCCGTACTACTAACTTGAACAGCTTGACGACCTAATTCATTAAGGAAACTATTGCCCTCGGAGCCATTTCCATTAGTCATAATTTGTACTGCAAAGGGTTTGGCGACTTCCATAAAGTTGAACTCTGGATCTAGACCCTTTCCCACTCCCTCCAAAGTCGAGAACGCCCGCATCACAAAGGTGAAGGTAGCTGGAAAGCGAAAGGGTTGGTTATAGGCGATCTCATACAAGTCATCACTGATGGCACTCACCGACTGAGTTTCAAACGGCTTATCCATAAAATTGTCCAGTATATACTGAACAGAGCGCCTAACTGGTCCCATGTCGTCCACTGGCGAGAGTGCCCCTAAGTCAATTAGGGACAAGACAACCCGTTCAGCATCTTTTTGGGCAACGCCAAATAGTGTCTGCATCAGCTTCTCCCGGATACCCGGCTTAATCCGCCCCATCATGCCGAAATCATAGAAGATGAGATGACCTTCTGGACTAACGGCGATATTTCCTGGATGGGGATCGGCGTGAAAAAAACCATCGTTTAGCAGCTGTTGTAGATAGGCTTGAGCACCCTGGCGGGCAAGTTGTTTACGGTCCAAACCAGCAGCCTCTAGAGCTTCGTAGTGGCTAATTTTAATCCCAGGAGCATACTCTAGAGTCAAGACTCGATGCGAGGTATAGCGCCAATAGACACGCGGTACTTTCACCCAATCATCGTCACGAAAATTGCGACGAAAGGTATCAGCGTTACGCCCTTCGTTGAGATAATCAATCTCTTCCCATAGAATTCGGCAACACTCTTCGTAGATACCTAGCCAATCTCGCCCCCGTCCCCATTCAGGATGGTTTTGAAAGTAGCGAGTGATTCCTTTAAGAATTGCCAAATCGATTTCAAACAGCTTTCTTAAACCCGGGCGTTGCACCTTGACGACAACTATTTCACCGGAATGCAGTTGAGCTTTATGCACTTGCCCTAAACTTGCAGCAGCTAAAGGAATCGGTTCAAAGCTGCGGAAGAGTTCAGGGATCTTTTTACCCAGCTCTTGCTCAATAATCTTCTCTACCTGCACATAGATAAAGGCTGGTACCTTATCTTGTAGCTTGGCAAGTTCTTCTACGTATTCGCTGGGAAATAAATCAGCACGGGTGGAAAACAGTTGCCCAACCTTAATGAAGGTTGGTCCTAGATCCAGCAGGGTGTCGCGAATCCAGACAGCTTGAGCTTGCCTTCTAGCAGCTCGTTTTGCTTCTGTTATCCCACCGGGGTAGCTCCAAGATTTTTTGTTAAGCCAAAAACCGCCCAATAATTTGAGAACGAATGCCCAGATATCAAGGAAGCGCCGTTGGCGAGAGTAGTTCTCCCGATTCCACCGATAAGCTTTATCCGGAAAGGTCGTCTCTAGACGCTTGGCGTACCGCTTGGGTGTAACGGAGTCAGCAGGAGAAACAGACACTTCGTACCTAACTTGTTTTTTTGCCGTGAATGAAAAGGGACATCAGACGGAACTGCTGCGATAGCGCTGTAGTTCTGTTCTCAACAGAGCAATTTCGGCTCTGAGTTCATCAATCATGACTTGAACATCGATTGTCTCGGAACCTTGCGGAACAATCGCTGTGGTAGAGCGTGCCACAGAAACCGTTTCAGCTTCGCGATTGGCACGCTCCATGACTTGTTCCGTAAACAGACGCCAACGTTCCCGTTGTTCCGCATCAAACTTACCAAGTTCACTCAGAGCATCGGTCAAGGCATGTTCCAACTGCTCGTTGAGCATTTCAGCTACAGCCCTGCCGACGAAGAATGCCTGAACAAGGGTATTACTCATAAGATCTAGATTTTTTCTCTCGCATCCGCAAAGATTATAGCTTGCCTGGATGCTTGAATGCCTCAGTTTGAGGAGAGGGGATAATACTGGGATAGGAAGGCAACGGCGGTGGAGCGATCGCTAATCACTCCATCAAGCTTTGCCGTCAGTAGCTGCTCTAAAATTTGTCGATACTGCGGTCCTGGTTTGTAGCCTAATGCTTTTAGGTCATTGCCATTTAGGGGTGGCTGGACGTGAGTCCACTGTTTCTGATATTGCCAAATCTGGCGGCGAATCGAGCGTGGACTCAATAAGGCAATCAAAATCAGCATGGGCAAATCATATTGGTGTAGTTGTTGCACCACTTGACTTGGCCATTGGCACATAGGTAAAACCTGCTTGACCTCAGCTTGGGCCCGCTCCAAGGCTTGCAACCGTTTAATACTGTCTACTGGCAGTTGGAGATTCTTTGCCACTTGAGCCCGAATATCTGCTTTAAGGTGAGCAATTAAAACTTCCAGCCGCAGCAGCCAGTGAGTCAGAGTATGCTCAGTGTCAAATCGCATAAGACCTAGCTCCAACAGATGCAGTTGCTGCCACAACTGACGATCTAGCTCTAGGGTGGGATGGATACACTTTAGCGCTCCTAAAGCAGCTAGTAGCCGCAAGGCTCTTTGCCAGTAAGGGGCTTGCAAAATGTATTGCAGCTCGGCTCGGAGCCGCGTTTGCAGTGCTGGTCGAGCTACGCTGGTTTCTCCTAAAATTGGGTCGTAGATCCCACTTGCGATCGCATAACGGATATACTCTTCTGTCTGCAGCTCGATCTCAAACCCCAATCGCACGGCAAATCTTACCGCACGATATATCCGGGTGGGGTCTTCGATGAAACTATTAGCATGTAAGACTCGAATTCGCTTTGCTTGTAAATCTAGTAAACCGCCAAAGAAATCTAATATTTCACCAGCACGAGGAGGCGTTAGCCGTAGGGCTAAGGCATTAATGGTGAAATCCCGACGATAGAGATCTTGACGAATCGAACTCGCTTCGACTTCAGGATTGGCCGCTGGGTAAGGATAAAACTCTGTCCGGGCAGTAGCAATATCTACCCAAAGAGAACCTAGCGCCTCGTCTTCGTGCCAGAGCAGGGCAGCTGTTTGGAAAGCCCCGTGACTTTCTAGGCGGGCAGCTGGGTAAAGCTTCTGTAGCGCCAGTGCTAGTTCTATACCAGCACCAACATCAGCCGAGCGGTGAAAGCCGTCCACCACCAGGTCGATATCAGCAATCTTCATTGTGCCATCTGGACTCGCTGGGGCTAGCAGCAAGTCTCGCACCGCTCCCCCAACAAGATAGAGATGCCAGCCTCGCTGTTCTGCCTGCTTTGCTGCTTGAGTCAGTAATTCCCAAAAAGGGGGAGCTAGAGCTGTTTGTAGGAGTTGGAGTGAGGAGATAGGGGAGTAGCGCGAAGTCTGAGCGAAGGCTTCCTCCGTTAGCGCAACTCTTCCGAAGGAAGCTCGGAACTTCGTAAGAGAGGGGAGTAGGGGGGAACTGTTGGCAGCTGATTGGTACAGTTCTCGGAGGACATCGGTGCGGGTTACAATCCCCAGCAACCTGCTATTTTCTAAAACTGGGAGGCGACCGATGTTGTAGGTCACCATTAACGACTGGATCTCCGATAGGGTGGTTTCTGGGTTAATCGTCTTGAGGTTGGTTGTCATGTAGCCCTTGACGGGTGCGTGACTGAAACCGTGGTGTAGGGCAATATCAATATCTCGCCGGGAAATGATCCCGACTAACTGGTCTTGTTCATTCACTACACATAGACCAGAGTGACCATAGCGTAGTAGAATACGTTGCGCTTCTCCTATTGTGGTTTCGGGTCGAATTGTGCGGACTGGAGAGGACATCAAATGCCGTGCAATGAGCGGCTGGGGAATCTGGGCTTTGAATTGGTCAAGCAGCTTTTCTAAGGTTAACAATGGCTCAACACCTCTCTTGGTAACAGATGCTGCTTGAGGATGACCGCCACCCCCCAACGGCTGAAATAGCTGATTGAGATCAGTACCTGGAATCTGAGTTCGCCCGATTACAGTCAACCGCTCGTCCCCTGTTTCTCCCACCGTATACCAAGCTCCAAGCAGTAAAGCCTCACTTTCTGATAGTTCCATTAACCGTGAGGTTAGGCTAGACAGCCCTGGAACATAACCAGGTATATTAAGCAACACCCAGGAAATTTTGTAGCCATGCCAAGTGTTGGAGTGCAGGTTTTCTAGCCCTTCACTAAGTAGTCTCCGTAACTGGGAAGAAAGATTTGGCTCAACATAATCAGCAATTCCCCGCAAGCTTGCTCCTTGCTGCATCAACCACGCCAGCGCCTTAGCATCCCGTGGTGTAGCTTGGTCAAAAGTCAGCGAACCAGTATCTACGTGGATGCCCAACGCCATCACCGTTGCTTCGGCTGTAGTGAGGTGAATCTGCTGTGCTTGTAACTGCTCCACGATTAGAGTAGTAGTGGCACCTACGGGCTCAATTAGTGATCGCGTCGCTGGGATATCCGTCTGGGTATCTAGGTGATGATCGTAAACAACAATTTCTGCCAATTGGGGCAATTCCAGCCATTGGGCTGCCTTACCCAAACGATTGCGCCTTTGTGTGTCTACAACAAAGAGTGAGCGAATTTGTTCCGGGTTAATAGCACGCTGTTCAATCAATGGGTATTCATCTCGGTACAAGGCCAAAAACTCCCTAACAGTTGGGTGACAACCATCTGTCAGCACAATTTGGGCTCTAGGGAGCAAGCGCGTTAGTCCCACAGCTCCTCCTAGAGAGTCAAAATCAGCGGTTGCATGGCACAGAATTATGTCCATAGGTCTAGTTGTGATACGATTTAATCAAATAAACCAAGAGTTAAACCTCAAAGATCTAGGAAGTCTAGAGATAGGTCTAGGCTTTTATTTTGTTTGAACTTTAGGTATAGCTGGTAAAATAGCTCTTTAAAGAGCTAGCTTTATAAGATGACTGCTTGAAAGCTATGGTGGAGCAAACATCTTAGTTGCTCGAAACATGGAAGTATAAAGTAAGGGAAAGTAGTAAGCGTTTTGCTGCACTAGCCCTCGTTCAATCTGTTGTTTTTTGGGAGTAGTACTAATGTTAACAATCCTCTTCCAGCTTGCTTTGCTTGCTCTGGTCGGTCTATCATTTGTCATGGTTGTTGGCGTTCCCGTTGCTTATGCCACGCCTCAGAATTGGGTTGAATCTAAAAGGTTTCTCTGGATTGGTTCAATTGCATGGTTTGGTCTGGTGGCTGTAGTTGGGATTTTGAACTTTCTAGTAGTTTAGCCAGCACTGGCACCTGAATATCACAGAGATAACATGGCAGTTTTCGAGGGAACTTTTACTCAAACAGAATCTTTGCGATTGGCAATCGTCATTGCTAGATTCAACGACCTTGTTGTCAATAAGCTGCTGGAGGGTTGTCAAGACTGCCTAAAGCGCCACGGTGTTGATCCAAATCCTCATGGTGCCCAGGTTGACTACATCTACGTACCAGGTAGTTTTGAAGTGTCGTTGATGGCCCGCCAAGCGGCACTCTCGCATCGCTATGATGCCGTAATCTGCCTAGGTGCTGTTATCCGAGGTCAGACCCCTCACTTTGATTATGTAGCAGCCGAGGTGGCTAAGGGGACTGCGGCAGCAGCGTTTCAGACAGGGGTGCCAGTCATTTTTGGGGTGCTAACAGCCGATAACATGCAGCAAGCGCTGGAGCGAGCCGGCATCAAAAGCAATAAAGGCTGGGAATATGCCATGAATGCTTTAGAAATGGGAAGCCTGCTGCGCCAATGGCGCTCAAGTGCGGAAGCAGAGTCTTATGGCCGCAATTCCCAGTCTTTGCCCGCGGCTTCACTCAAGGCTTCGCCTGTGCCAGATCCGGCGACTCAAGAGCGCCAGCTCAAAAATGCAGGAGTTTCCAATTTCTCGATAGTTCCAGAAGAACTGGAATGATTGACAAAAGAGGCAGGGGGAGAAGAGGCAGTTCTTCGCAGGGGTGTTCTTCTCCCCTGCGAAGAACTGCCTCTTGTTGCCCCAACTGGATCTCGTTCCCCTTGCCCCCTTGCGCCTTGCTTGACAAGATGCGGTTATTGTAAGATGATAAAATATGCTTAGGGTATGCGGGTATAGCTCAGTGGTAGAGCGTCACCTTGCCAAGGTGAATGTCGCGCGTTCGAATCGCGTTACCCGCTTAGTAAAAAGTCTTCTCATGGCTGAGATAATTTAGATAAACTCGTGAGATAAACCAACTTTGTTCAGCGATCGGTTGTGCAATCTCAAAAGCCCCAAAGGATTGACTTAATGTGGACTACCCTTGTCCGTCGTGCCGTCGGCGC
>JAFAVL010000797.1 GCA_019242465.1 Chroococcidiopsidaceae cyanobacterium CP_BM_RX_35
TCCCCAGTGAACCGGATCGAATGTGCCGCCCAGAATTGCGATTTTCCGCATCAATTACAGCGCGTTGTGCCTCTCCTGCTGCCAGTTCAATTCTAGATAACGATTAATTCAAGGATAGACATTAAAACATTCCCATCTCGAACATCAAAATAGAACCAAATTTACCAAACTAGTTAATTTTAGTTATATAAATAGGTTTGAATCAGTACCTGAAAGTCTGTCCCATGGCAATACCCGTAAATACGCATTCCTGGTATGATGTTGCCGTGATATTTGTTCTATGTGGTGTGGTGTGTAAGGAGCAATAATGCTAAATTCTATTGATTTTAGCGGTAGACCTTTTCATTTTATTGGCATTGGCGGTATTGGTATGTCCGCTCTTGCATATGTTTTAGCGCAGCGTAAACTGCCAGTATCTGGCTCAGATCTTTGTTTAGGTCATATTACCCAGCGATTGGAAGCTAGTGGCGCCCATATTTTTAACAAACAAGATGCAAGTAATCTCGAGTTGTTTTGGTCTCAGACAGCACCAGCAACTACTGTTGCACCTGGGGTGATGCTTCCTGCTGTTGCTAAGTCAGGAACTGGAGCCGAACTAGACTTACCAGTTGGTCAGTTGATGCTCGATCAATTCAAAGCGCACAACTTACCCCAAGTTGTTTGTTCAACAGCAATTAATTCAGCCAATTTAGAGTACAGAGCTGCACTCACTCTAGGTTGCCCGATTTTTCATCGTTCTGAATTACTGGCTGCTTTAATTCAGGATTACTATGGTATTGCTGTAGCAGGAACCCATGGCAAGACCACAACCAGCAGCATGATTGGGTATCTCCTACTTCATGCAGGTCTCGATCCAACAATTGT
Source organism: Chroococcidiopsidaceae cyanobacterium CP_BM_RX_35 (assembly GCA_019242465.1). The sequence continues at coordinate 865 of JAFAVL010000797.1, forward strand.
CGTGGGAGGAGAGGTTAATGCTTGGGGCGGCAATGCGCGGCTAGGACAAAGTCAGTATCTTGTTGCTGAAGCAGATGAATCTGATGGCTCATTGGTCAACCTCTCTGCTCAAATTGGGGTTGTCACTAATATTGAACTCGATCATCCCGATCACTACAAGACGTTAGATGAGGTAATTACGACCTTCCAGGTTTTTGCTCATCGCTGTCAGACTTTGGTTGGCTGTATTGATGATGCTACAGTTGCTGAACGCCTTAAACCGACAGTGAGCTACAGCTTAGAGCCAGAGATGATGATGGGGGCGGACTATACGGTAACTAGTGTCACTTACGCTGCAAATGGCACTACAGCCCATGTTTGGGAACGGGGAGAAGTTTTGGGTGTGTTGAATTTGCCCTTACTAGGAAAGCATAACCTGAGCAATGCACTAGCAGCCATTGCTGTCGGTCGTCTCCTGGGTCTAGACTTTCCTGTCATTGCCAAAAGTCTTGCGACCTTTGAAGGTGCCCGTCGCCGCTTTGAACTCCGGGGAGAAGTCAATGACATCCTATTTATTGATGACTATGCCCATCACCCCAGCGAAGTTCGCGCTACGCTCGCTGCGGCACGTTTACAGGCAAGAGTGTCATCTCGAATCGTCGCCATCTTTCAACCCCATCGCTACAGCCGGACACTGACTTTTTTACCAGACTTTGCCCAATCTTTCGATAGTGCCGATCTAGTCATCATCAATCAGATTTATAGCGCTGGCGAACCTAATTTGGGGCAGGTTAGTGGTCAAGAACTGGCAGAAATGATTGCGACTTACCACCCAGACGTGACTTATCAACCAACTTTAGACTCAGTGGCTCGGTTCCTCCTTCAAACACTGCGTCCAGGAGACATAGCCCTGTTTCTAGGGGCTGGAGACTTGAACAAGATCATTCCAGAGGTGATGCGTAAAATCCGCTCAAGAGAGGGGCAGAAGGAGAGATGATTTACCTACCAGGTACTGATTGCGAAATCAGGCCCCAAGTTCCTCTGGCAACGCTGACTTCTTTACGGGTAGGAGGACCAGCACAATGGTATGCCGCTCCCCGTAACTTGGCAGATTTACAAGCTAGCTTGGAGTGGGCTCAGAGGTTAGGGTTAGAAGTGACCATGCTAGGGGCGGGTTCTAACTTACTGGTAAGCGATCACGGCATTCCAGGCTTAGTTATTAGCACCCGACACCTTCGCGCTACCCAATTCAACCCAGAGACTGGAGAATTGAGAGCTGGTGCGGGGGAACACCTGCCTCGCTTAGCCTGGCAGGCAGCTGCTTGGGGGTGGCAAGGATTAGAGTGGGCTGTCGGTATCCCTGGCACAGTTGGTGGCGCTGTTGTCATGAATGCTGGTGCCCATAGTAATTGTGTGGCCAAGATGTTAGTAGAAACCTGTGTGCTTTCACCTACTGGTAGCCTGGAAACCTTTACTCCGCAACAACTAGGCTACAGCTACCGCACTTCTATGTTGCAAGGAAATCAGTATCTAGTTACCCAGGCAACTTTCCAACTCCAACCTGGTGCCGATCCAGCTCAGGTCAAGGTGGCAACTGGTCAACATCTAGAGCAACGGCAAATAACTCAGCCCTATCACTTGCCTAGCTGTGGTAGTGTCTTCCGGAATCCCAAACTCTACACTGCTGGTTGGTTAATTGAACAAACAGGTCTTAAGGGATATCAGATTGGTGCAGCTCAGGTAGCCGAGCGCCATGCTAACTTTATCCTGAATTGTGGTGGGGCAACGGCTAGCGACATCTTCCGGCTCATTTTCTATATCCAGCAGCAAGTAGAAAAGTGCTGGTCTGTTTGGCTAGAGCCAGAAGTTAAATTCTTAGGCGAGTTTCTCTGACGCGAGCTGGAGAAGACGAACAACAGACAAGGTATATAATCGAAATACCCAAATCTCAAGCTGGGGCATTTGGTCTTTCAACCAACTCACATGTGGTCAACTAGATATGACAAAAGGACAGGGATTTGGCTTCGGCATAGGAAAAATGAAAGAACTAGCCGAAGCCTTTAAAAAGGCACAGCAGGTTCAAGAAGGCGCGAAGAAGCTTCAGGAAGAATTGGAGCAGATGGAGATTCCAGGCGAGTCAGGTGGTGGTCTAGTTAAGGTCATCCTTAGCGGTAATCAAGAACCCCGACGAGTGGAAATTTCAGCGGATGCCATAGGAGAAGGAGCCGAGGTGCTTTCTGACCTAGTAACGGCCGCAATGAAAGACGCATACAACAAATCAACAGCTACAATGCGCGAACGGATGGAAGAACTGACCAGTGGGCTTGAGCTACCTGGGATGTGATTTTAATCACATGCCATACAAACTTTTATTTGTTTGCCTTGGTAACATCTGCCGCTCGCCTGTGGCAGAGAACATAATGAACCATCTGCTAGTGCAGGCAAACCTGTGTGACAGCATCATCTGCGATTCTGCTGGCACAGCTGGGTACCATCTTGGTAACCCTCCCGACCCTAGGATGGCAATAGCGGCGGCAGAAGTACTTGGGATTGAATTGCGCGGTCAAGCTCGTCAGTTTCACAAACGAGACTTTGGATTTGACTTGATTCTGGCAATGGATCGGGAAAACTACCGCGATATTCTAGCCCTAGACTCAGCTGGGCAATATAAAGACAAGGTGCGTTTGATGTGCGACTTTTGTTCTAGGCATATCCTTAAGGAAGTCCCTGACCCTTACTATGGTGGCATACAGGGCTTCAAACAAGTCATCGAGCTATTACTCGATGCCTGTGAAGGGCTACTGGAACATATGACTACTAGCAATCAGTTTTTAATAAAATCAATGAGCGATTAGCTAAATCAAGCGGTGCTTCATTGCAAAACCAACGAGTTCTGCTCGATTGCTAGTTTCGGTTTTTCTTAACAAACTACTAACATACTTTTCCACAGTTCGAGGACTGAGGTGCAGTTGGATGCCAATAGCGGCATTAGAAAGACCATGAGTTAGCAGTACTAAAACCTGTTGTTCTCGCTGCGTCAGCGGAAATTGTGAATTCAGCTGTTCAGCGCTAATTGTTGAGGACCCTGAAGAGTTACGTAGGCTCTCTTCATAGTACAAGCGGGACTCAGACTGAATGATCTGTGCTCGCTCTAGAAGGTTACGGATCGCTGCTCCTAATTCTTTAAGTTCAAATGGCTTAGGCAGATAAAGATCGGCACCAGATTGGTAACCTTGAATCCGCTCTTCAGTTTTGTTGCGAGCTGTTAAGAAAATCACTGGTAACAAGCGGAAGGCTGGATGTTGCCGAACGCGGCGCACGAGTTCATAGCCATTCATCCGTGGCATTACAATATCTGTCACCATTAAGTGCGGGTGATAAGCCTCAACCATGGACAATGCCTCTTGACCATCAACAGCCGTTAGGACTGAGTAGCTAGACATTTCAAGGTAATCGCTGATAGACAGACGAGTCCCCAAATCGTCATCAACAATAAGTATTGTCAAGGGCATGGTGATAAAAAGCTAACATTTACTGATAAACTTCCCTCACTAACCTGTGCTATCGGTACAGGTGGTTATAGCGCTCATATCTCCCATACTAGGACAGGATCTCTTGATGGAGACAAGGCGAGAGAGGAGGAAGGTAACACAGCTCTTGAAGGGAACCTCTAGAAGAGCGTTGAGGATAAGGGAATATGTTATGCTGTATAGCTCTAGGTTGCAGGCACGCTTGCCATTAGCACGAGTATAGATGAGCGACAAGAGCGAAGGGTACAAAGTTGTTAGCGATAATCGTCAAGCCCGTTACCTATATGAAATTCTCGAAACTTACGAAGCCGGAATTCAGTTAACTGGAACGGAGGTAAAGTCGATTCGAGCTGGAAGGGTCAACCTCCAAGACGGATATGCGTTAATTCGTAACGGAGAGGCATGGCTACTAAACGTACATATTTCTCCCTATACTGGCAGTGGCGAATATTTTAACCACGAGCCCCGCCGGACCCGCAAGCTGCTGTTGCATCGGCAGGAAATTCGCAAGCTGATTGGTAGAGTGGAACAGCAAGGCTTAACCTTAGTACCCTTGAAAATGTATCTCAAGCGCGGCTTGGTCAAAGTGAGCGTAGCGCTTGGCAAAGGTAAAAAACTGCATGATAAACGAGAAGACATTAGGCGACGTCAAGATCAGCGCGATATCCAACGGGCGATGAAAAATTATTAGTGCCATAACTGGCAATCAACGCTACCAGCAACCACCAAACAGTATTAATTTCAGGTCTATACCAAACCGTATCCACTGTACCGTGAGCTAACGTCCCCACTAGAGCAGCGAGCGCACCAATCAGCCACAATCCATCTCGACGACCTAGTTGTCGTGATCGCACTAGTTGTCGCACTGCCTGATTCAACGTTACAATCAGCAGCCAAACAAAGCAAGCCAAGCCAATCAACCCAGT
>JAFAVL010000005.1 GCA_019242465.1 Chroococcidiopsidaceae cyanobacterium CP_BM_RX_35
ACCCCTTCTCCCTCCGATACGACTTCTCCTTCTACAAGTTCTCCATCTGATACCTCTTCTCCCTCTACAAGCCCTGCTACAAGCCAAACCATAGTAGATGTAGCTGCGAGTAATAACTCCTTCAGCACGCTAGTCCAGGCAGTGAAAGCCGCTGGCTTAACTGGCACTTTGTCTGGGAACGGACCATTAACTCTGTTTGCACCCACTGATACAGCTTTTGCTGCCTTACCAAAGGGCACTCTGCAAAACCTACTGAAGCCAGCCAACAAACAAAAGCTGGTGAAAATTCTGACTTACCACGTTGTACCGGGTGACATTACTTCCAGTAAGCTAAAGTCTGGATCAGTGAAAACACTTGAGGGTAGCTCTGTAACTGTCAACGTCGATAACACCAACAATACAGTTACGGTAAACAAGGCCAAAGTAACTCAGGCTGATATCCCGGCAAGCAATGGAGTGATCCACGCAATCAATAAAGTATTGCTACCACCAGGGGTGAAACTCAGTAAGTAATAAATTCTAACCATTTGCCTTGTCCTGACCTCCCAGCTGCTATTTGGTGCTTTAAGCCGACCTAACTCGGCTAACTTGCACCAGCTTCAAAATTTTTAACAAAATTTCTCAGCAAATCGGTCTACTGTAACGTTTTAGTGGCGTTTTAGCCTGTTTGCACTTATAACCTTTAGTTGACCTTTACGTTGGGACATTTAACATGAGCAGTAATTTAGCAACCAAATTGCGAGAGGGTACGAAAAAAGCCCACACAATGGCGGAAAACGTCGGCTTTGTCAAGTGCTTCTTAAAAGGGGTTGTTGAAAAGAATTCTTACCGCAAGCTGGTCGGCAACCTCTACTTCGTCTACTCAGCGATGGAAGAAGAGATGGAGCGCCACCGTAACCACCCGATTCTCTCTAAGATTTATTTTCCCCAACTGAATCGGCGTCGCAGCCTAGAACAAGACCTCAGTTTCTACTACGGCAGCAACTGGCGCGAGCAATTGGTTCTGTCACCAGCCGGAGAAGCCTACGTTCAGCGAATTCGAGAATTAGCCACAAGTGACCCAGAACTGCTTATCTCCCACCTTTATACCCGTTATCTAGGTGACCTATCTGGGGGACAAATTCTTAAGGGCATTGCTCAGCGGGCGATGAACCTCTCCAATGGGGAAGGTACCGCGTTTTATGAATTTCAAGACATTCCCGACGAGAAGCAATTCAAAGCCGACTATCGTCAGGCTCTAGACCAACTACCGATTACTGACACTACCGCAGATCGGATTGTAGACGAGGCTAATGCGGCTTTTGGTATGAATATGAAGCTGTTCCAAGAACTGGAAGGCAATCTGGTTAAAGCAATTGGTCAAATGCTGTTCAACAGCCTAACGCGTCGTCGCACTCGTGGCAACACAGAATTGGCAACTGCTGAGTAAATTCAGTAGCCAACTTCCTTTTGACTGCTAGAGTTAGAAAATCTCATATCATCTTGTACAATCCTGGGGACTGGGTGATGGTGCTTTAGTCATCATCAAGCCTCCAGGATTGTCGGCTTGCAGGGAAACTCTAGCACTTCCGTAATCAGTTTAACCAGCATCAAGAGAAATGGCAGCAAAAATTCCAGTCACGGTAATTACGGGCTTTCTAGGCAGCGGTAAGACTACCCTAATTCGCTACCTGCTACAGCACAACCAGGGATGCCGCATCGCTGTTTTGGTAAATGAGTTTGGGGAGCTAGGTATTGATGGTGAACTTCTGCGCTCTTGTCAGGTGTGCCCAGAGGACTTAGATAGTGGTGCCAATATAGTTGAGTTGAACAACGGTTGCCTGTGTTGCACAGTGCAAGAAGAATTTTTGCCCACGATGTTGCAGTTGCTAAAGCGTAAAGACAAGCTCGATCGCATTCTAATTGAAACCTCTGGACTAGCATTACCTAAGCCGTTGGTCAAAGCTTGCCGCTGGCCAGAAATTCGCAACTCTGCTACGGTAGACGCAGTGATTGCGGTGGTCGATTGTGCCGCTGTGGCAGCCGGGACATTTGCTAGTGCACCAGAGGCAGTAGAGCAAGAGCGGCAAGCAGATCCTAACTTAGAACATGAGACACCGTTGCAAGAACTGTTTGAAGATCAACTGGCTTGTGCGGATTTAGTCGTACTCACGAAGCTTGATTTAATTGATGCTCCGACACAGGTATATGTGAATGATCTCATTCAACAAGAGTTGCCTAGAGTTGTGAAAATTGTGCCAGCGCTCAACGGACAAATTGACTCTAGTGTTTTACTGGGATTCCAAGCGGCAGTGGAAGAAGATTTAGCTGCCCGTCCTAGCCATCATGATACTGAGGCAAACCACGAACACGACGAGGAGATCGCCTCAACGCACCTAGTCTTACCACGCTCCTTTGACCCAGAATCTTTAAAGAATCGGTTACAAACGCTAGCACAACAGCAAGAGATTTACCGAGTTAAGGGATTTGTTGCCGTACCTAACAAATCGATGCGGTTGGTGTTGCAAGGGGTGGGAACGCGATTTGAGCAGTTCTATGACCGTCCGTGGCGACCAGAGGAGCCTCAGCAAACCCAATTAGTTTTCATTGGTCGGGCGCTCAATCCGTCTGAAATTGAGTCGCAATTGGTTGCATTACCTAGCTAGTGAACGAAGAGGCAGCTCCGACAGAACGTTGAGTCGTTGAGCTAAAATCCAAACTGGTATAGATGGCGAAGAGATAAATTCTCCGTGAAACTACTGTTTTATAAAAATAAATTCTCCGTAAAACCACTGCTTTATAATAGATATTAAGTAGGTTTTTATCCCATGAAATCACCGAGAAAATTCAAATAAGTAAGTAAAACCACTGAAATCTTCTTACCCTCGGAAGCAGGACCCGTAAAAATACGGAAGACTTCTCATCTGATTAATGTGAGACTCAGTTGCAGACGCTTTAAATAGCTCAAAACCCAGATTCTAATTCACATCAGGTGGGTTGAGTAAAGATTCTTGTGCAAAGATTGGGGCATTTGTTTGCAAAAGATGATAAAAAGCTGGACTAAAGCAATTAAAGGCAAAAAAACAACCAACTTTAGAAATAAATTGGAGGTAAGCTATTGATAAAAATTGTGTTTCCAAGTTAACTATTAACAGAATGTTTCGAGGCAGAGTAAACAGTGAACAATATTTTTTCAAAACTTCGAGATTTGGTTGGGCTAAATGACCCAGTGGAATACGAGTACGAGTACGAAGAAGAAGGGGATGAGTACCAAAACCCTTATCAGGAAGAAACTCCCCAGATGCCACCAGAAGAAGAGCGGCGTCGTCGTCGGATTCGAGAGCGGGTTACCATTGCTTCTGAGCCAGGAATAGAACCGAATATGAACAATGTGGTTGGGATGCCAAGAGCCGTCAGCAGTATTGCAGAAGTTATTGTCATGGAGCCGCGCTCATTTGAGGAAATGCCTCAGGTAATTCAAGCTTTGCGGGAGCGCAAGTCAATTGTATTAAATCTGACAATGATGGACCCAGATCAGGCTCAGCGAGCGGTAGATTTTGTTGCCGGCGGTACCTTCGCTATTGAGGGGCATCAAGAGCGAGTGGGTGAGAGTATCTTTCTATTTACGCCTATCTGTGTTCAGGTTACTACTCAGTCTGGAGTAGTCCATCAAGCACCGCCTCAAGTGCTTCATACCCCCCGCCCAGTCACACCCACTCCCGCTTGGACTCCAGAGAATACTAGAATAGCTCAGTCAAGTTAAAGTGTTGAGCTTGCAATCTTCGTAGCTGCCGGAGCTGTCTCCGGCAGAACGCTATCGTTGAATTAGGACAGGCTCTACCAGCACTGCCCTGAAAATAAGCTCGTAACTTCACCACTCGGTTTGAGATAGGAATTATTCAGTTGGTCAAGTTTGGTTTGATTGGTGGCGGGGTAATGGGAGAAGCGCTATTATCCCGCTTAATTAATAAACAGATTTATCGACCGTCAGAAGTCTTAGTGAGCGAACCGCAGCAGCAACGCCGAATTTTTTTAGAGCAGCAATACGGCGTTCAGGTGACAGATGATAATCGAGCGGTTGCTCAAGCAGTGCAGGTATTGCTTTTAGCCATTAAACCTCAAGTTTTTTCTGCCGTAGCTCAGTCGTTGCAAGATGTGGTAACTACACTGGTGGCTCAAGGTTCTGGCGAAGGCAGTTCCTTAGCTCGAAGAGCGCCAGCTCAAGAGCTGCCGTTGGTGATTTCAATTATGGCAGGTGTGCCGCTGAACTATTTAGAAACGGCTTTTCCCCATTTGCCGATTATCCGAGCCATGCCTAATACCCCAGCAACTGTAGGAGCTGGGATGACAGCGATCGCTCTTGGTCAGCATACTGATGCAACCCACGAAACAATAGCGCGGCAACTGTTTGCAGCGGTGGGGGAAGTAGTTGAAATCCCAGAGACTCTCATGGATGCTGTGACGGGGCTATCGGGTTCGGGACCAGCTTATGTCGCGCTGATGGTGGAAGCGCTGGCGGATGGAGGTGTCGCAGTTGGGTTGCCAAGAGCGATCGCGATGCAGCTAGCACTGCAAACTGTTCAAGGGACAGCTCAGTTATTGCAAGAGACTGGAATGCACCCAGCAGAATTGAAAGACCGCGTTACTAGCCCCGGTGGAACTACCATTGCTGGGATAGCAGCACTGGAGCAGGCAGGGTTCCGCTCAGCTCTAATAGCAGCAGTTCGAGCCGCTAAGGAGCGAGCGGAGGAGTTGGGGAGATGAAGGCAGAGGGGCAGGGAGCAGGGGAGAGTAGAGAGCAGACCTGTTCCTTTGCTAGATGGGTTTACAATTAAACTAAGGTATGTAATATCTTGATGTTGACAAGGGTGTGATGACTCTAGCTTGCAAGTGGGTTGAAATTATTATTGAGTGAATTATCCTGCGCTGTCTCCAGAACTCGATCTCAAGAGTATATTTCCGTTTGAGCTGGATGAGTTTCAGCAGGAGGCAATCGCTGCCCTGAATGCTGGTCGCTCAGTTGTTGTCTGCGCCCCTACAGGAGCAGGGAAAACATTAATTGGGGAGTATGCAATTTATCGTGCCCTTGCTGGAGGACGGCGGGTGTTTTATACTACCCCCCTCAAAGCGCTGTCGAATCAGAAATTGCGTGACTTCCGTGAGCGCTTTGGCTACCAGACGGTGGGTTTGTTAACTGGCGATGCCTCAATCAACCGAGATGCTCCTATCTTGGTGATGACGACAGAAATTTTTCGCAACATGCTTTACGGC
>JAFAVL010000100.1 GCA_019242465.1 Chroococcidiopsidaceae cyanobacterium CP_BM_RX_35
TTTGGGCTTTGGGTCGTAGCCATTGACTAAGCCAAATCGCTTCGCATTCCCGTCAGTAGTTACGCTTTTGCCAGTGATAATCTCAAATGAGTTGTTGCGGTTTGACTTGCGCTCACAGGAATGAACATATCCCCCATCAAGTCCAAAGGTCAAGGGCAGAGCAGGACGAGGTAGCTTCTCCCAATCGCGTTCACACCCCTTGATGAATGCCCATTGCTCCTCACCCAGTTCCTCCTCAAGCCGTTGGGCAACTCGTTGCAAATGATTCCGCATTGTGGTGGTATTGATCTCATCTCCAATCGGCAACACTTCTTCCAGCAGTTTGACGGTCAGCCCGTAGGACATGAGGGAAGCGAACTTGGACTCCAGGTAAAGCAATTCTGGCGCAGTACGTTCTGGCAGCAAGTCAGACAAGGGACTGAAGCTGCGCGTGGTATGGGGCAGGCAACCACAGTGAAATAGCCGGGTTCCTTGCAGGTGCAGTTTGCCAAATAAGGTACGGTAAATGATAGGGCGATTACCTTTGCGTCGTCGGTTCTGCCCACAATCAGGACATTTTGCTAACTGCTTGAAATACGCTGATACCTGCTGCTCAACGAAAGTCTGTTGAACACGATTGAGCAAGGTTTTGGCTTCTTTCAAGGTCAGTCCCAACGTTTCAGGTTGGAGTGCCTCTTTTTGAATTTGGGCAACCTCTTGAATTACCTCCTCCCCGTTATCTGCTTCGATAACCACTTGTACCCTGACTTTCATGCCCTTGTCCTTACTCGCTCTCACACCCACGCTTGGTCTCTCTCAGCATACTGCTGCAAGCGATAATCGAGAGCGCGACGGTCAAAGCGGTCGAGGCTCAGCCACTTCAGCAATTGCTGGAGTTCTTCATATTGCTCTTTTACGGCACTAGCCCCTTCTACCTTAATTTCCGAGAGCAACTCCAGAGCATAACCAACGAAGTAATATTGTTTTAGTTCCATAAACCTCCAAACGCCACCGCAATCTTCCGGTGGAACCGCTCGCTTTCCGGCAGTGCACATCGGATAGAACTGGTTGGGTTTTGAAGGGGTAATGGCTTCTGCGCGAATCAGATGCTGCCAGTTGTCACCGAAGTCGTATTCGTAGATGAACTTTTCTTGCACTTGGAAGCCAAACTCCGAGAGCTTCACTTGTTTCGGGTCGTCACTAAAACAAACTCCACCAACTTGAGCAATACCGTATCGCTTGCCGTGAATGATGAACTGATGGAGGTGGCAGTCAGTCCAGCAAGAGTGCAATTTGTAGAATGTAGTGGAGATCGGCAATTGTGCTGTCACTCTTGACGAGAAGGCGTCGCCAGATCATCGGGCTGATGCCGAGGAGCACGACTTTGAGTTTGTAGATGACGAGTTCTGAGAGGTTTGTCATTGCAGAATTTTATCGCGCCCCGTCAAGATTTCCCCCGGTTTTTCCCGCTCTCCATATTTACCACTACCGACTTTTTCAATCCTCTAGCCCAGCAACAGACATGGTGAAAATACCAAAAGCTTTACTGGATTGCCGGTCTAGCCTTTTGTGCTACGCTCCCTGACTTAGATAAAGCTGAGCTAAGGGTTTTTAGCATTTTTCTTATAAATATTTACGCTTCTCTGTTGACAGGTTCCTTCGCTTTAGTACAAGATGGGCAACAAATGGTCAGGTGGTCTGACCAGGTATCTCCGGAGGGAGCGGACGCGTCATTGTTCACGCCTCCTTTAGGATTGAGAGTCATATTCTTGCAGGAGAAACGCAGCTATGGATGCGCAGCTGGAGAGCGTGAAGCAACGATGGCTCAAGTTCATGTGTCTTTTGCTCGTCTCGCTAGCGCTGGTGCTGACGGCTGGCGGTTGGGCCCGAGCTGACGATCTGGCCCAACTCTTCGGGCAACAACAGCCCTTAATCTGCAAAAATCAGACATACGCGCTGTGCGCCGGTGCTCGCTGTTTCGTTTACAACAACGTCGCCTACTGCACTTGCGATGTGCTGAACGGCGACAGCGTTAGCCAGCCATTAACATACGACAACAGCAACGTTTGCTCCGTCAATGCCGAAGGCGCCAACAACGGTTATATGGTGAGCACTTTCAGCCTACCCACGTCGATTGTCGCACCGTCTGGGAATCAGGCGCTCTACACATGCCCGAGAACCTCTATTGCTGCTTATGCCAAGTGCGATGGCGGTATCTGCTTCACAAGCACGACGGGAAACTCCTTCCCAGGTTCCAATACTCCGCTTGGCAACAACCAGATTGTGTGCTCCTGCCCGATCACGAGGGCTAACCCGATTCTGGGCCTTCAGATCATTGGACCCTATCCGTGTCAAGCATCATTCTTTCAGTACTGTGTCGCCAACAATGACAACGGGTCAACCATCTATGGAGCTGCGCCGATTGGCTCGGTGGCAACTTCTACATATCTGCTCTATGGCAGCGTTCCGCCCTTGAACACTTGTCCTTAAGTCGGTTTGGCATACTCCAAGATAAGGCAAGCCTGTTGCCGCCCGGCTAAAGCTCTCTGTAATGTTAACTGTG
>JAFAVL010000261.1 GCA_019242465.1 Chroococcidiopsidaceae cyanobacterium CP_BM_RX_35
CACTCTGCAGCTCAAAACTTTGACTAATGTAGGGTTAGAACATCTAAATTTTTGTTATTGATTTGCTTAAAAAGTCGATTAGAAGGCGATAAATAAATCAGGTACTTATCCCAACCTGTTCTGAGCAGAAGATCGTACTTACATAGTAAGAGTTAAAACGTAGTCCTCTAAAACTGTTATGGCACTTATCAAAATAAAGAATCTTGTCATTAATACCAATTATATTGCTGCTGTAAGGCTAGGAAACCAGGATTGTTCCGAAGGAAACAGCGTTTTCATTCTACTAGCTACTCCCGGCTTTCCTCCATTACAAGATTCTCCAAACGGCATAAGTCAGTACCAATATGAATGGCTTGAATTTAAAGATAGAGAAGCTGACGTATTAAGAGACTATTTTGACAACTTTAATTACGGTGTGGCTGACTTGATGCTACAACATTAACGGTTGCAAACTCCCCGTCTCACTTAAGTCATTCAGCTCAAATGTAGGTGGGGGCTGCCTTTAGATGAGGCTGTTCTGGGATTGCCAGAGCGATCTCTTTGCCTATTTCAAGTGACGAAGTGGCAGCTGGCGAAGGCGCATTGCAGACATGGATAGAGTTTTGACCGTTGACAATCAAGAAATCATCTACTAGCGCACCATTATGCTTGAGAGCTTGAGCACGCACGCCAGCATGGGTGGGGATGAGATCGTCTGCTTGCACTTCTGGAATTAGCTTTTGCAAGCTACGAACAAAGGCAGCTTTGCTCCAGGAGCGAATAATTTCCTGAATCCCTTCATCTGCATGTCTGGCTGCTAGCCTCCAGAAGCCTGGATAGGTCATCACTTCCACGAAATCCCGCAGGTCAAAATCTGTTTTCTTGTAGCCTTCACGCTTCAGGCTAAGGACAGCATTTGGTCCGGCATGAACACTTCCGTCAATCATACGGGTGAAGTGAACGCCCAAAAAGGGAAAGTTAGGATTGGGAACCGGGTAAATCAGCGTCTTAACTAAATAACGTTTCTCTGGCTTGAGTTCATAGTACTCTCCCCGAAATGGAACAATCTTTGCTCCTGGGTTGACATGTCCTAATTTAGCAACGCGATCGCTATGCAGTCCGGTACAATTGATGACCAAGCGGGCTTCGAAGCTGCCATTATTTGTAATAAGAATCGAGCCGATATTCGTAGCAGAGATTTGCTGCACCTTGGTATTCAGTCGCAGCTCTCTACCTTGGGATTTGAGCAACTCAGCAAATTTTTGACAAACTTGCTTATAGCTAACAATTCCAGTTGTAGGCACTCGAATTCCAGCTACACAGGTGACGTGAGGCTCTATCTCCTTAACCTCTTGTCCACTCAGCTTAGTGACTTTCAATCCATTTTCCAATCCACGTTGGTAGAGGTTTTCTAGCAACGGTATTTCCTTGGAATCGGTAGCAACAATGACCTTGCCACAGACTGCATGGTCGATGCTATGCTCCTGGCAGAATTTTACCATCGAATCGTTGCCACGGGCACAAAGTTTTGCTTTAAAACTTCCTGGCTTGTAGTAAATGCCAGAGTGAATAACGCCGCTATTGTTACCAGTTTGGTGATGTGCCCAATCATTTTCTTTCTCCAGCACAAGAATCCTGGCATCTGGATACCGTCGCCCTACGGCTATAGCCGTAGCCAGCCCCACGACTCCTCCACCAAGAATGGCAAAATCATACATAGTCACTCAACTCACTTCAGTTGGAGCCGTACATCATCCGCTTATTATACCCTCTGTTATAAGTATTGTCAGTATTGTTAACTATGATACTAATTAAAAAACATCTAAAACTAAGATTTTCTTTATAAGTTTCAGTAAGCTGGTTAGCAGTTCCCAAGTAGCTTGTTGAGCTGAGAAAAGGAAATGATGAAGAAGACTGATACTGTGAAAAAGCTAGTTAAAATCCTGATTGGCTCAGCTTGGTTAGACGGCAGAATTCAGCCAGAAGAGCGGCGATATCTCTACCAAATTGCCTTAAAAGGAGGAGTAGCTACCGATCCAGAGATCCGACCTTTGCTTAATGAATTCAAAGCAGTACCGCCAACACAGTGCTATGAGTGGGTAAGAGATCATCTTGGTGATCACCCTAGTCTTGAGGATCACCATGAACTCATCGAGACCATCAGTGGTCTCATTTACAGTGATGGCGAAGTGGCAATCGAGGAAGCAAAACTTTTAACCAGGCTACAGTCAGCCTACCAAGAAGATGAGTCTCCCCAACCCGGTTATAGTGCCTTACTCAAAGAAGTTCAAAAGCTATACCGTCGTTGGGTTGACATGAAGGTTTAGTCAGGAGTAACGCTTAAGACTTTGGCTCCCCTACTCCTGGAGTTTCTTCCTTCTTCACCTCAGGTACGACGTCAGGGCGCTCTTTGTTTTCCCAACCAACTGGACGTTTAGAGTTGTACCATGCAATTGATCCGATAGTCGCTGCTGCAATAAAACCAACGATGTACACTAAAGTAGCAGAGATGGGGAAATGCGGGGCATTACCTGCTGCTTCTGCAGCTGCTTGCATCAATATAGTCATTGTTATTTCTCCCTTAATTAGCAACTCTGATTCTAACGAATGTATAAAATGAGCATAAAATCTACATCCACCTCAAGTTTGATCCCCGCCTAATGGAGATGGGGAGATGGGGTGAAGCAAGGCGATGCGCGATCACGCTTGGCGGTAATTTGGGCGATCCTCTTACGACTCTAAAAGTTGCCTTAGCAACCCTGGCTCAAACCCCAGGCATAGCTTTAGAAGCTGAATCTAGCTGGTATCGAACTCAGGCTGTTGGACCACCTCAACCTGATTTCATCAATGGCTGTGCCTTACTACAGGTCCAGTTGACACCTCATCTACTACTAAACACGTTATTGGATATCGAAGCTCAGTTTGGTCGCGTTCGCCAAGAGCGTTGGGGACCAAGATCGCTCGACCTCGATCTATTGCTTTTTGATCACTTAATTCTGGACACTCCTACACTTGTGCTGCCCCATCCGCGTCTGAGAGAGCGAGCGTTTGTCCTCGTTCCCCTAGCAGAAATCGCCCCTAATTGGGTGGAGCCAGTTTCTGGGAAGGCGATCGCAAAGCTAGTTCAGGATATAGACTGTTCAGGAGTGCATCGATTGACAGCAACCGCATAAATTTGTTTGCTTCTTGTCTTTGCAGCCCGTTCTAAAACTTCTAATATGACACTGGGTCAAGAACCACCACAACTGCTGAAACAACGTCTATTCTACCGAGGGCGCAAGTTTGATTTTGAGGTCAATCGCCTTCGCTTACCAAACCAAGCCGAAGGAGACTGGGAATGTATCCGTCACCCAGGCGGTGCATTAGCTGTTCCACTCACCCCAGAAGGCAAACTTGTCCTAGTGTGGCAGTATCGCTTTGCCGCTCAAGGGCGACTTTTGGAGTTTCCTGCTGGCACCGTAGAACCAAATGAAAACCCGGCTGAGACGATTAAGCGAGAAATTGAAGAAGAAACTGGCTACCGTGCCCAACGGTGGACAAAACTAGGAAAGTTCTTCTTAGCTCCTGGCTACTCTGACGAAATCATCTATGCCTTTCTCGCCCAAGATTTGGCACGCTTGGAAACACCTCCTAGTATGGATGCTGACGAAGACATAGAAATCGTCTTGCTGACTCCCCAAGAGCTAGAGCAAGCAATCTTAGATGGAGAATCAGTAGATGCCAAATCGATTGCCAGCTTTATGTTAGCTCGACCTTTCTTGTCGCAAAAATAGTGGCAAAAACTTTTGCAGACTGGGACTGTAATCACACGTCTCTACCAGTAAACCCAGTCGTGCGTTACAACTATGTAGACACCAAGGGCGAGATTTGTGGTACCGTGGGCAACAATGCAAGCGAAGAGACTCCTAGTTTGTCTCAGCAACAAAGCGTAAGCACAGGCACAGATAACTGCAACTAGCCATTCAGAATGTACTAGACCGAACCCTACAGCGACCATCCAAAATGCCCCCCACGAAAACCTTTCCACAGGCAGCTTGGTAAAGTCGTCGGGATTGGTGAGATAGCGTAGTAAGAAAGATCTCCAAAATAACTCTTCCATAACTGGCACCATGACCACAAGACCATAAAAGCGAGCAATTAGAAACAGACTGCGTAGGGCAGGAGCCTCGATGGCGGTGAAAGGGTCTAAACTCGTACGATGACCTAGATGTGGGTAAGGAATCAATTTATCTAACACGAGCCACTCAATGCAGACAGCTAAGCCAACAAGCACAGCGGGGATCAGGAAACGAGCCTTAGGTTGGATATCCTTCCAGGGTCTTCTGAAGCCCAAAAGGAGTGCTGTAACGACAATAACTTTAGCCAAGTAGAACCATACATAATCCGCTTTGGCAGCTGAGCTTTCTGCCGACGTCAACACCATAAAGGCTGCCATGGGGGCAACGTAAGCTAGCCATAAGTAGCGGGTGTGAGGGCTTGCTGTATCTTTCACTTGCAGTTCCAGGCGTTTTTTCTGTCAATTAGGAGTCACTCTTTCATCTTGACTGAGAGAGTTGCCGATGACTGTTTAGAAATGATGAAGAGGCGTTTAAGAATTCGCGATCGCACCCAAAATAAATCACTCAAATTATGCCGGCACCCTCTTAACCGATAAACTTTTCTTCTCTTAACCTGTTTAGCAAGCGCCAAAGAGCGCTCAACCTTGAAGTGACGAGTCCATTCCCCCAGTGCTACATCCTTTTCGCTAGCTAAGTAAGGTGTTGGCTCCCCTTGTACATTCCATCGATTGTCTGCAGCTAAACCAGCACGGCTGAAATCATACTCCTTTTTGGAGTAGCAGAGTTACAATCGATTTCTAGTTGGCTTTTATTAACTAGATGAAACTGTATTTTTAGCTACTTATTTTTATTTTCTAGGCTATATATTTTGATAGTCTTAGCTGCTTAAAATGACAGATTAGCTGCATTAAAGAAAGCTTTGCTGGAGGGATAATCCTAGCTTACATCCCCTAAAGAAAATCGTTGAGGAGTGAGGATGAAGAGAAGAGACTTTGTGCTAAAAGTTGCTGCGTCTGCGAGTTTGGTTGGTACTACCTCGAAAGTGCTGGACTTAATAGGAAGACCAGCTAATGCACAGATTAGTCCAGTTTTACAATGGGGTCGGGTATCGACTTTCAATTTAATAGAAGCAACGATACCTGAGATTCAATCTGCAATTTACTCAGGTTTGCTAACTTCTGAGGAATTAGTTCAACTATATCTCAATCGTATTGCTACTTACGACAATATCATCAATGCGATTAGAGACCTTAATAGTAAATCACTACAAATAGCTAAAAGACTAGATCGGCAGAGGGATTTCAGAGGTCGTAGAGGACCCTTATATGGTATTCCTGTTCTCCTAAAAGACAACATTAACACTGCTGACGAGCCAACTACGGCAGGCTCACTTGCACTGCAAGGATCAATTCCTCCCGCTGATGCATTCATCACTAAAAAACTACGGCAAGCCGGTGCCATTATTCTCGGCAAGGCAAACCTAACAGAGTTTGCGAATTACCTGACGACAGGAATGCCTGCTGGGTATAGCTCTTTAGGTGGCTATGTCTTCAACCCCTATAACCCTGTGCCGTTACCTGGTGGAGATGGTAGACCAGCGTTATCTCCTGGTGGCTCCAGTGCTGGTCCGGGAGCAGCCGCCGCGGCGAATTTCGTGACAGTGACAATTGGGACTGAGACTTCTGGCTCGATTCTCAGTCCTTCTAACCAGAACTCACTCGTTGGTATTAAGCCAACTGTCGGTTTGGTCAGTCGGAGTGGGATTATTCCCATCGCTCACAGCCAAGATACAGCAGGACCAATCACCCGTACTGTTACAGACGCTGCCATTTTACTGGGAGCAATCACGGGTATAGATCCTAGTGACCCAGCTACGTTTACTAGTGCAGGCAAGTACTACACTGACTACACGCCATTTCTCAAATTGGATGGTCTTCAAGGTACTCGGATTGGCGTTCCTCGCGATTACTTCTGGGATAATCTCACAAGTGAACAGAAGGAGATTGTAGAAAATGCAATTACCAAGATGAAGAGTCTTGGTGCCACAGTGATTGCTGCAGATATACCTACGGCACGGGAACTGGCTGCTTTTAATTCATCAGTGCTAAGTTATGAGTTCAAGCGCGATCTAGATGCTTATTTAAGTAGTCTAGGACCGAATGCACCTGTCAAGTCATTGGCAGATGTGATCGCGTTCAATAACGCCCACCCACAAACAGCTCTCAAGTACGGGCAAACACTAGCTTTGGCATCGGAAGCTCTAGATTTAGATCGAGACAAGCCAAAGTACTTAGCAGATCGAGCAACAGATCTACGGCTTGCTAAAGAAGAAGGGATTGACTACGTTATTAACCAATACAGTTTCAATGCTCTTCTGTTTCCAGCAACCGCAGGAGCAAGCATAGGAGCTAAAGCTGGATATCCTAGTATCATTGTTCCCAGTGGTTATCTATCGAATGGCTCGCCATACGGCGTCACATTTTTAGGTCAAGCTTACAGCGAACCGACCCTAATCAGCTTGGCTTATGCTTATGAGCAGGCAACTCAGGTTCGCCGCCCCCCTACCAGTACACCTCCACTACAGGGAGATATGAAGACATAGGACTGGGAGAAACTGTCAGACAAACTATTAAAGCATTTGCTTATCTAAGCGAGGAAAATTTGCGATTTCAATTAAGTGCCAGAAAGCCACTACTTCAACAGCTCTTCCAAATTAAATATTCCTTAAGTAGTAGAAGCTAATGTCCGCAAACTTATGCAAATTTCAGGAGCTTTGGATATTTGTCTAGAATTAAGGGGTATGAGAGTCGGTATTTTTGATGAAAGTCGGTATTGGTCGCGCTGCAACTGAATTAGGTGTTTCCTGTGATACTCTCCGCCGTTGGGAAGCAGCAGGCAAAATTGAAGTTGAGCGTACTCCTACAGGTCATCGCCGTTATGACTTAGCTAAACTGCGAGGTCTAGGTCTTGCTGGGGTAGCTAATGAGCGCATCACGCTGGCTTATGCTCGCGTATCTCATCAAAACCAGAAGCAGGAACTTAAGAATCAAGTCAGCATTCTCGAATCTTTCTGTGTCGAGAATGATTGGCACTGCGAAGTGATTCAAGATGTTGGTTCTGGCATGAACTACCGTAAAAGCGGTCTAAGGCAACTGATCCAGCGACTGTGCCAAGGCGATGTTGGTCGGCTAGTGATGACTCATCGAGACCGACTCTTAAGGTTTGGAGTCGAACTCATTTTCTCTTTGTGCGAACATTTTGGTACGGAGATTGTCATTATCAATGCCAGCTCTCTCGCTCAATTTGAGGACGAATTGGCGGAGGATGTGCTAGAAATTATCACTATCTTTTCAGCACGTCTCTATGGGAGCCGCAACCAGAAAAACCACGACATCATTAAGAAATTGATGGACATCGCTAAAGAACTGGAAGCTTAAAAATAATGGGTATTAAGTAGCCTATTGCTCATCATTTTTGGTAAAATAGTTTACATACTACTGTTGAAATCAGTATCTTGCTCTCCAACCCTGCATAGATTTACTGAGATTTCGGCATTATTTTACAAGTTGTTTCATGAGACAGAGGGGTTGTTGTAGCTTGGGTTGGTAGATTATAAGTGTCAACTTTAAGACATTGAGGA
>JAFAVL010000366.1 GCA_019242465.1 Chroococcidiopsidaceae cyanobacterium CP_BM_RX_35
CTCAGTCAGCCTGATCACCGGAAAATTTACAGTAGGCACTGTGTTGATAGAGCTAATTGCTTTCAACCCGCCCTAGGTTCAGAAGGGCAGTTGTACCTCCAAGATAGAAAACATATGATATCCCGTAAGCAGTCTTTCAGCCCGCCCTAAGTCAGAAGGGCAGTTGCACCATTCTCACGATTGTCTCGCCCTGAGTCGTGTCTTCGCTTTCAGCCCGCCCTAAGTCAGAAGGGCAGTTGCACCTCAAAGTTGCCTCGATATCTTTGATCTTTGAAATTTTATCTTTCAGCCCGCCCTAAGTCAGAAGGGCAGTTGCACCTCATCAGGGTCCGGTTATCATTTCAAATCAGGCCTTTCAGCCCGCCCTAAGTCAGAAGGGCAGTTGCACCTCTGGACTGTAAAAGCATCTACCTAGAAATACCTCTGTGTTTACTTTTGACAAAGCTGTTCAGATATCTCGCTAGCTTCTCAGGAGGATGAAACACTTTGTTCACCCTCAAGTAGTGAAAGCTAAGTTAGAAGAGAGGTAGAAGATTTTGACAAACCTCCTGGGAATTATGCTCCCACTTCGGTTTGCCAAATAAAAAATTGGGGTGGGTTCCTCCTTGCTCGGAGGTGATTACGGTAGCAACTACTGCAGTATACCTGCACCCTTTTTGCTGGGAGCGCACCTATCCTATCTTTCGATAGCAGCATCGGGGTGAGCAGCTACCAGGGTCAGAAAGCAGAACTATCTTACGATAGTCAAACTAACCCTAATTTGTTACAGATCAGAGGCTTTAAAAGCATGACCTGCTGCGCTCATAAGTATTCAATTTTCAAGGTTCTAATTCTTTTTTAGATTATAGCATTAACACGAGAATTGTACACAGCAAATGCTAAATCTCTAGCTTTTTCTTGATGGCTACCTAGAAAAGGCTGCTGTCCCTGTTCAATTACAATTGAAGCTTGTGAAGCTTGACTATTAATGTTTTCAATTAATCTGCCGTAGCTCCATCGATGAACGCTTTGACAGTATTGTTTAACATACTTTTTTTGACCTTCGATATAACCAGGATTTTTTTGCTCAGCTTTAGCTTGAATTTCACTTTGAGCGATTTCGCGTACATCACCCAATTTAGGCAACACAATGCTGCCAGCTTGATATTTTCGAGCTAAAATTACGATGGCTTTGGCAAGTAACCTATCTATATACTGTCCCAACTCAGATTCTGAGAAGTAATTGTGTTCAAATTGTTTTTGAGCTTTATGACGCTGGTGAGAACTAATTTGCTGCTCTCTACGTTGGCGGTTGAGTAATTTGTAATTGTCTCCAAGTAGTTGTCTAGTACTGTTGTAGATAAGAACTTGTCCGCTGCTAGCATCAACTACTGCTGCTGTCACAGGCATCTCCAGCCCAAAGCTAACTCCCACTATAATTTGAGATTTTCCTTGATAAATGGGACGACTGGGACGGGGAAAGGGATTATTAATTTTTTGTAAAGTAGTCTGCTTGCGTTTGATAAAAGCCTGCTGTGTCTCCTTCAGTTGGCTTTTTTTGTTCATTCGGGTGAGGACTTCGGCAATCTCTGTGGCTTTTTCTGTGCGTACTTCTTCCGTTCCCTCAGTAGTCCACAATCGAGTATCTACAGTACAGTACAAAGTTAAACGATGGATATTCCAAGGGTCACCTTTTCCTTTGCCTTCTTGCCAAGCGATTCGTCCGCTGCGGAGGGTAAACAAACTACTAGAGTGCTGATCTTTGCTATCTCGTTTAGTTTGCTGGTCTTCTATAAAGCGCTGGTACCAGTGAAGCTGACGGCGATCGCAATATACTTCAAAGGTGTGTTCGCCCAATCCACTGAACTTAACACAGATACGCCCCTTGTCGTTTTTAAACCAAGTTAAGTCCTCATTGGTCTCATAAGATATTGGAAAGGGTAATGTACTAGAGTTCCTCAAAAGTTGATTCTGCCACAGCTTAGCTTCAATTTCATCTTGAGGGACAGTGTTGCAAGCAATGGTCAACGTCTTTAACCATTTGGTAGCTGTTAAATCTCGACCTTTCGGCATCCGGCTAGCTAGTTGCAGTTGTAGCCTTTCAACCTTAATTTCTACTTTACGACGACGTTGGTTGAACTTGTTTATATCTTCGTCGCCGCTAACTTTGCAACCGTTTTTGATCAGATAGCAAATGGCAGAACGAGCTAGGATATCTTCAGTTTCTCTATAGAGAGCAAACAAAGTAGCGGTCAGGTTGCTGCTGGCTGTACCTTTTTTGGTTTTCTTGCCCTTCCTGTCCTTAACTTGTTGTGTGTTTGCTGGGTCAGACTTTGCACTGTGTTGAGTCAAGATATCAAGTGCTGTTGCCCTAAGAGTTTCCAAATCACAATTAGCGGCTTTAAGCAAATCGGTATCGCTTCTGAGCATTTCTAGCCAGCGAGTTTGTCCCTGCAATCGACGCTGTAACCGTTGTTGTGAGACCAGCCAAGCTTTGTAAGTGTAATTTACTACAGAAACCGCGCTTGTATAAAATCGAGCTGGTTGACCAATGAAGCGAGAGTCAGATTTAAGAAACTCACAGATTTGCTTTACAGTGCCACTGGAGACGTTGCCTTTTTGTTGCCAAATCTCAAATTCAGGGTGCTGAGCAACTTGTTCAAGCAAAGTGTTAATCAGAGGAGTGTTCTTACCTGCCATCAACTCCCAAAGTTGCTGGCGTGTGGGCTGACTTGCAGTAAGACGACACTGAATCGTAATCTGACTCATTTTTTTAACAAACGAGTTTTATAAGAACATTTATGTTTTATCATAGCAAGCTTTTATTTAAATGAACTCTTTTGAGGAGAAAAATTTTTGGCGCTCAATATGGATACTGGGGAGGTGATGCAAAGGTGGTGTTCAGAAAGTTGTGATGCCAAATCTCTCTAGCTCTGGATGCTCTAGGCGCAAGTTGAACCGATGCTGATCTACCCTCAAAGCTTGATCGACGATGTCAGGTACCATGCAATCGTTTGTCAGCTGGGGCGTGAGCTGTCCTGGCTATGGCTCAAAATACATAGTGGCAAACGGGCTGATGAGTCTGAGTTCTTGCGGCAACGTTACCAGCATAAGGACTGACGAGTACGGTAACACTCCTAAGCTTGGTAGTCCCGATACATTCAAGCTATGCTTTCGAGAGCCTCGGCGATCGCTTTGAAGTTGGTGTCACCGTAACCAATGCTTCTAAAGGAAGATCCATCTAAGGTACTGCCAGTGTTTACTTGGGCGACCCAGCGCCCCGTCTCCTGCGGCAAAGTAATAATGTACAACGATCTGGGTGCTGTCCTACCCACAGATGGAATGGCGGGTAGCAGACTAGCCAAAACTCCAGACTAGACTCTCTTGTTTGCTGCGGGACTGGTTGTTGTGGCAGTACCTGAAGCTGTACCTGAGTTGCCTCTCTCAGCCGAAGGAGCGAAGGCTCTCCCAGCTTTGTGCTGATAAGACAAGCTTATGTCACGCCAATACTAGGTTTCAGCTGTTGGACGAGCAGATTTTTGTAACATCCTATACGGTTTCAACACTAGATCCGGGAGAGCCGGAGCGAAGCACCTAGATTTTCGAGAATTCTTAGTGTTACCCCCTCACCACCATCGAGAATTGATAATAAATGTTTTGGCTCAACGAATGTGAATCCTTGCTCACGAGCAGTGGAGATTGCCCTTTCTATGGTTCGTCCTGCCCTGGGGGTCATATCAAGGTCAGTATCATCATATCCACAACCTCGACCAATGATTTTCTCAACTTCAGCTTGAGTAGCTTCCAAAGTAGCACCCGCCGCCTTCAGTAGTTGGGTAGCCCCATTGTTGGCACTTAGTAATCCAACTAAAAGCTGCTCTGTGCCGACAAAGCAATGACCTAATCTGTGAGCTTCTTCTCTAACGAAGACAATGACGACGAACCAGCTTACATGACAGCCTGTTTTTTAGAAGATTTCTCTAGAAGCCTTGCTAAGCGAACTTTACAAGCATTATAGAAAAGCACAATGAGAAATCCGTGCTAAACAATACCTTTGCACCATCTTCATAGAATCTATATAGAGCGAAGAGAATATGTTGCTTCCATAAAGTTATCAGTGTGATTTATGAAGATTTCACAGTTTTTGAACAATATTTATTAAATGTGTTTTTAAGTGATAGGAATTATTCCTTATGTGGGAAAGATATCTTTAGCAGCTCAAGCAACCCCACTTTAAAGAGAGACCACCTGTGAAAGCTGAATTTCAAGTTAAGTTCCTCCAATATTTGAACCAGAAGAAGCGAAACGAAGGTTTTACGCTGATTGAACTGCTTGTTGTGATCATCATCATTGGGATCTTAGCTGCCATTGCTATACCAACTTTCCTAAAACAAACTGCCAATGCTAAGCAAGCTACAGCTAAGAGCGCAGTTGGCTTTGTCAACACGGCACAAACTGTCTATCGGACCGAAAACACCCAATTCGCCTCGACCTTTTCCAATTTAGCCCTAGGATTATCCTCTACTACTAATAATTACACCTATAGTGTTAGTGGGTTGGGGGATACAGCTACAGTTACAGCACAAACGAATGATAGTTCTCTCAAGGGCTATTCTGGTGGCAACGTAAGATACGTATTTTTGAATAGCCAAAGTGAAAGCGCCATTGCTAGTGCGATTTGTGAAGTCAATAGCCCTGGTACTGGTCTACCTGCAACACCGTATCCTTTAAATTCAAATCAAAGCAATGCTAATGCTGCTATCGGATGTAATGGAGGTAGTGAAACTCAACTTTAAGTAACTCATTGCCTATTAATAAACACATTCTGGCTTGTTTACAGGGTTACTCAATGCTGAGTAGTCATAATTTTTATTTCGAAGGTCTGCTTGTAGCAGTGTTGGTAGAAATCGAAGTTATTGTATGGCGTAGTATTTGCGTAAAAGTACACAACTTCGCTTTGCTGAAAATATCTTGATGGTCCAAAGTCACCTTAGCAATTGAATTACTGTTTAAAAGATATGTGTATTTAGCATTATGTTATGAATAAAGCTTGAAGTAATTAGATAAGCACTGTATATCTACTGAATTTTTCTGAGTGGTGATATGAATCGTTCCTCAACTGGGCAAGATAGGTTCAACAGGTTGAAAGACCAATACACCACCCCTGAAGGAAAAACTGACCATGAAGACTGAACTAAAAGCAAAGTTTCTGCAACACCTGAACCAGAAAAAAAAGGACCAAGGTTTCACATTAATTGAACTACTGGTTGTCATTATCATTATCGGTATTCTAGCTGCTATTGCCCTGCCCACTTTTCTGAACCAAACTGCCAAAGCTAAGCAATCGGAAGCGAAGACAACAATTAGCTCTGCTAACACAGCCCAGACTGCATATCGGACTCAGAATGCCTCTTTTGCCACTGACTTTACCTACTTAGGCTTAGGACTGCCTACGGCCACCAGCAATTACAGCTACACCGTTACTGGAACTACTGATACGGCTTCCATTCAATCAGCAGCTAAGGACACTTCTCTTAAGGGCTATTCTGGAGGTACTGTAAGATTTGCAGATGCAAATAGCCAAAGTGCCATTGCTAGTGTGATGTGTGAAGCCAACGCCCCTGGTACTACACTAGCTGGAGTACCAGGGACATTAAGTGTAAACGCAACCAATGCAAATGCTGCAGTTGGCTGCGCTTCTGGTCAAACTCAACTTTAAGCTACTCACCGCTTATTGTTGAATTCATTCAAACTTGTAACAAGGGTAACTCGACGTGGGGTTACCCTTATTCTCAAATAGCTTTCACCATCAAGATATAAAGATGAATTGGCAACAGCAAGTCCAAGAGTGTCTCTTAGAGAATCGCTATGACCGAGTAGCCAGTCTTTACGAGCAGGCAATTACTGTTGAACCGGAGGTACTCACCCATCACTGGCATTTGGGACTAGCATACCTGCTTCAGAATCAAGAAGAAGCAGCCCAGCTAACCTGGCTATCGGCAATGGCTCAAGGCAATGAGGAGGAAGCTGAGCAGTGGGCAAAAGGACTTGTTCAGATTCTTGACGCAGAGGCTCAACGTCAAGCAGCTCTGGAGAACTTTCAGGCTAGTTGGTTGATTCGACAACACATCCGAGAGATTGCCCCAACTTACATTGACAATATCCTCCATTTAATTCAACTAACAATCGATTTAGGCAAATTTACTCCAGAGCAGCTTGATAGCTGGGAAGTAGCAACAAATTTACAACAAGCTTCGGCAAAGGAAATAAATTTAGAAATACTAACACAAATACTCAAAAAGGTTCTAGAATTTCCTACTCCAGAAACTTTGGCATTTGTAGAAGCATGTATACCGCATTATACTCAGAAGCCGGGAACCTTTGTTGATATAACGATGTTAGCTGCTGTTAAACTAGCTCATCAAAATCAACGACCAGATTTTGCCGCTAATCTTGCTGAGTTGTGCCTCAAGTTGAAGCC
>JAFAVL010000469.1 GCA_019242465.1 Chroococcidiopsidaceae cyanobacterium CP_BM_RX_35
TAGCAAGCCCAACTTTAACTTACCTCGCTTGCTAGAGTACGGAGAAATGATGGTGCAAGAACAACAGCGGGTGCAGAATCGACTCTTGGTAGAAGAGTACAACCAAGCCATGCGTCCCGGAACTAGGGGTGTCGTAAATATTGCCCCTACCCGTAATGCAGTCACCAATGGCACCGTGAAAGCTGACAATTCTAACGGATTCAAAGAGCAGGCGACGAGTGCGCAACTGAGCCCAGAAATACTGGAGCAAATCCGCCAAGTGCTGGCTCAGGACTACCGCATTGGTATTGAGCATGTAGACGAGCGCCGCTTCCGTACTGGCTCCTGGAAAAGTTATGCTTCAATGCAGCTTCAAGGAGAGTCAGAAGCGATCGCAGCTCTTGAAGCTTGCCTAGCTGAGTATAGCAGCGACTATGTGCGGTTAGTCGGTATCGATCCGAAAGCTAAGCGACGGGTACTGGAAACAATTATCCAGCGACCAGGTGGGGTTGCTAGTCGCTGAGTTCACGTATGAGGAAATTCGGAATTTTCAATTCCGAATTCCGAATTTGATTTGACATTCCACCGCCTGCCGTCGTGAATGAGCAGCGTCAGTTTAGTAGCTGTAAATTCAAACTGCAACTGTCGTTGCTGAAATTCCGACCAGGCTACCATAAAGTTTTGCCGCGTCAAGTCCCGAAATGCGACAGTCATATGAGGAGAAAATGTACGGGTTTTAGAAATCGGGTCAACAATCCCCAATGTGCCTTCAAGATCCGTCATTAGATCGGTTTGTAATGTCAGGAGCGCCTGAGTCTTAAGCACATTAATATAAATAACGCGGGGTGGAAATGCTCCAAACCCACTGAGCGTAACTGGTACTGACTCTCGCCCATTTGCAAAATTACTCAGATACTGTTCCAGTACCGACACTTGCTCGACTGACCATGCAAATGGTGGTTGCAGGGTGATGTGTGGTGGAGATCTCTGAGCGCTGCGACTGTCATAACGGTCGGCAAATTCCTGCTTCAGCTGATTGACATAATCTTGAATAGCTGGCGGTGGCAGCAACGCAATAAAAAAGCGATATTTGACTGAAGCCAAGGGATTTCAGCGGCTAGAAACGGTAACTTTTTGACGAAGTCGAGCTGCGATCCGCCGTGACAAAGCGGCGGTTGGAGTTCGTTGACGAGACAATTGTGAAGCGCAAAACACTACATCATAGGATGCAAGGGAATGCCTTGGTTTGTCAAGATTGAAGTCGGAATGGTCGATAAACCAATTTTTGATCAATATGTCGAGGCTCATAAGACCTACGTTCGGGAACTTATAACTAAAGGACATCAAGCCCGTACTGGCTATTGGGCGGCCAAAGGAGGCGGCATGATGATCTTCCAAGCAGCTTCGATGGACGAGGCAAAAGCAATTGTCGCTCAAGATCCTTTAGTAAAAAATGGCTGCGTCAAATACCAGCTACAAGAATGGCGGATTGTAGTGGAATAAAAGCCTCATACCCCGTTCTTGGTCAGACATGTTATCCTGGTTATAGACCTGGACCCATGCGATCGCAACGCCTAAACCTTGTCAGGACCGGAAGGTAGCAGCAACACGGGATGCTTGTGGTAGGCGTGGAATCCGGGTCGCCCGGTTTAAAGAGAGGAATGCAATTGCCATGCCTGGTCTCGGAGATATTGTCCAAAAGGCGATTTACCTTGGTGTTGGGCTAGCTTCCTACGCTGGCGAGAGAGCAGGGGGAAGGTTAGGAGAACTAAAATCGCAAATTCAGAAACTCGCAGACGAAATGGTGGCGCGAGGCGAGATGACAACGGAAGAGGCGAGAAGGCTAGTCGAAGATCTGATGAGACAAGCCCAGCAGTCCCCCACTGCTGCTGAATCCCCAGCCGAAAAACCCTCCTCAGAACCACGTCGGATAGAAATTCTCTCAGATGAAGATGAACCGGAATCAGGATCGCAAAAGCCGCATGTGCAGAACTTGCGCGATCAGGTATTAGGACTACAGGAAGAACTACAACGGCTGAAGCGCGATCGGCAGTAGACAGATGACAGCGAATAAATGTGAAGATGTCGCATGGAACAGTGGCAAAAAAATATTTTTGAAATGCTAGAAACGTTGGCAGATGAAGTAGAGCGGTTCTTTTTAGGTGTCACTGAAATGGTAGACACGCTCTTCGAGATATCAGAAGAAATTACAGACCAAGTACAAACCTCTATTGTCAGTGAAATTGACCAGTATTTGAACGATTTGGCTGAACCGCTCTTTGAGGTTTATTGGGAACTCGAAGAAGTGGTGGGTGAGATGGATCAACCTTTTCCCTATGGAGTCGAACCAACACCAGAAGAACATCCTGCCTGTATCGGTTGCAAACATTACCATGGTCAAGTTTATGGTGGTAACTTGTTGGTTTGCGGGATGCATCCCTATGGTGTAGAAGCAGAAACTTGCCCTGACTGGCAACTGGAAGGATAGTTGCCATAGCAGTGAGCTTTGCATTTCAACTCAGCCTCTGAACATGACAAACAACCCTAGCTCTCTGCCAAAGCCAGCTCCAGAATCTAAATCTGGTCTACAAATCGATAGTTCATCGGAGCTGTCTCCGAATGCACCCCTGCAACTCAAGTATGGCGAACGCCAGATCGCCGAAGGGCGGATCATTACTTTTCCCAACCCGCGAGTAGGACGACGATATGATATTCATATTACGTTGCCAGAATTTACCTGCAAGTGTCCCTTTTCTGGCTACCCTGACTTCGCCACAATCCACATTAGCTACGTTCCCAATCAGCGAGTGGTGGAGCTGAAAGCGCTAAAGCTTTATATCAATAGTTTCCGAGACCGTTATATTTCCCACGAGGAATCAGTTAATCAAATCCTAGATGATTTTGTTGCTGCTTGTGATCCCTTAGAAGTCAAGATTAAGGGAGACTTTACGCCCCGAGGGAACGTTCATACGGTAATTGAGGTATATCACCAGAATGTAGTAGGCACCGATTAAAGTCATGCGTTCTGCCCTCATTCACGGCGGTACAAATAATCTGTCCCGTTTCAAACTCTACTAACAACTGCGCTTTCCTGGCATAGCTCTTCCCTATTTATGCAAAAGGTCTACTATTGACTTTCTGGTGGTCGTGAATAGTAATGTAAGAGGCGCTTTTAGGGAGCTGTAGCAGTAGGCAGCTTCTCAGCCTTGGGCAGATTGTTGAGCTGTGCCAAAATGTCTAGCATTTCCCGCTCAAAGGCAACCTGTGCTCGGTTGGTTTTACCACCTACATAAAGGTGCCCGTCTTTTTGCAGCGCCCAAATCTGGGAATGGGAAACGTAACTCATAATGACGCCTAGCATGAGCAGGGCAAAGCCAGTATAAACAATGGGAATTCCCGGATCGGCTTTAATTTGTAATCCGGTACTGCCGACGACTTCAACAATTCTTAGCGTTACCCCATTCACCTTTGTCGCCATTCCAGGGCGGAGGGTATCAATCAACTGTCCCTTGACATCGTAAATCAGTAGCATTCCCTGTAAGTCTCTTGCTAACAGGGAGACACCAGTGCTGAGATCAGGTTTTGTGGGAATCCAAGTTCCCCAGAGTCGCCCTTTGCCATTCGTGTTTAGTGGTGCCATCGGTAGTTGCAAAACTGGGCTATTATTTAGCTGGAGGCGAATCGCAGCGATCGCCCAGTCGGTTTGATAGAAAGTTACGCCTCGGTAGCGTAGAGGCTCGTTAACATAAATCGTCTTGCGCTTTACTTCCGCTCCCTGACTATCCAAGACAGACATGTCGGAATAGAATTGGTCAATTCCTCCCGTTGGTGTGTAGTCAATCCAAAAGCGATTTACCCGCAAAGACCAATCTTTGGGAATCTGAGATGCGGCTCCAGGGCCAGCTTTTATGATATTTCTGACCTGGAAAGTCTCACCACTAGGGACCATTTCTTGACCGACGAAACCAGTCATGGCTCCCCAGATTCCCCCTAGCAAAATAATTACGATCCCGACATGCACAACAATAGGACCAAGGCGTCCAACAATGCCCTTACGGGCATATACCGTTCCCTCTGCCTCCGACTGAAACACCCGGTAGCGGCAATTCTGCAAGAGTGGGGTGAGGGACAAGAGCGAACCAGTATCGAGTTCAGCACTAAGAGCAAGTTTCTGAAATTGGCGGGGTTGATCGTAAAACTTCCAGCGCTGGGCGGCTTTTAGGGCTGGGAACTGGCGGGTGAAGGTACAAGCCGTTAAACTGGTGCCAAATAGAATCAGTAAAGCCAAAAACCACCAAGTGCGATAAACATGGTCCAATCCTAGCGTCAAGATCACCTTCCAGGTGAGGAAACCAAACAACGCTGGATGCTCGGGGTAGTTAGATTGGTAAAAGTCTACTGATTGTCCCTGTTCAAGAACAGTACCGCTAATGCTAAAGACAGCGATCACCAGCAGTAGCGAAATTGCTAGCCGTAAATCTGTTAGTATCGGCAATAGCTCTCTTCGCAAAAACTGCCCTAGTGACGCCGGGCTTGACTGTTTAGCTGAGTCTTGTAAAGTCATTTAGTTAATAAGTCTGACGATTGGAATCCGAGATAGCAGCGAGAAGACGCCAAATCCCACCAACAGAGCCCCACTAACCGGGTTAATCCAACCAGACCATCGGCGTAATTCTAACAATTTTTTAATTGCAGCCGTGAAGGTCCCCGCTAAAATTAGTGGTGCGACGTAGCCAGCAGTGTATGACAGAAGCAAAGCGGCACCTAAAACCAAGTCTCGCGTCGTAGCAACCCAAGCTAGCAGAGTTGCTAGCACTGGGGTACTGCAAGGGGAAGCAACTAAGCCAAATGTCAAACCAATGAGATAGGAGCGCATCCCTTCCGGTAAGTCTGGCGAAATCCATTGTCCATTACCAAAGGATGGCAACTGTAGGGGCAGAGCTTCCAGTAAGTTCAGCCCCATGAGAATAGCAATGATGCTAACCACGATTGGTAATCCTATCCCCACTTGACCATAGACTCGCCCCACCATTGCTGCCAGTATTCCTAACCCGGCCAAAGTCGTTGCCAATCCTAGAGAGAACCAGGTTGACGCCCATGCCGCTTGGAGACGAGTTTTGGCTTCATACCCGCCGATGTAGCCAATCGTAATTGGTAGCATAGAAAGCATACAGGGTGTCAGACTGGTGAGCAATCCAGCAGCAAAGATGGCGCCAATGCTAATCCAGCTCAGGTGGGTCAGTTGGGTCGAAACGAGAGTGTTAGCAAACTGTTCGAGTTCGTAAGCGAAGGATTGCAGAGTGAGGATAGGCATTTAGGGCGTGGAAGGCTGACTATGCTTAAATTTTAGTTCATTTCCTCAGCCTCAACAAAGAGAAGCAACCAGCCTCATAACCATCCTTCTTGCTCCAAAGTTTCAATCAGCTGAAGACCGCGAGGATCACCTAAGCGCAGTAGTGCGGTCTTGGCATCTTCCCGGACGCCCAGATCTTCGTCTTCGGCAAAGGATTGAATCAGAGCATCAACCGCAGTAGCATAGACGACATTGGAGGGAAGTTCACGGCACAACTGTCCGATAGACCAGGCACAGTTACTGCGTACTGCTGCTACTGGATCTTGCACTAGAGCTTCAATCAATGGCGGTATGGCTCCCACAACAGCTTCGTAGCCCACTTCTGCCATTTGAGCCAGAGCGCTAGCTGCCCAGAGACGGACTGCAGAAATATCGGTTTTCAATGCCTCTGCTAATGGTGGTAGAGAGCGGCGATCGCGGCAGTTTCCTAAAGCCCACACCACCCCCTTAC
>JAFAVL010000593.1 GCA_019242465.1 Chroococcidiopsidaceae cyanobacterium CP_BM_RX_35
ATGCCCACAGGTGGCTCTGCCATCATGCGGCAAGGTGAAAACTTGCTCTACCTAGCTCGTAAGGAATATGGCATTGCTTTAGGCGGTCAGCAACTACGGGCAAAGTTCAAAATCACTAACTACAAGATCTACCGGATTTATCCCAACGGAGAAATCCAGTATCTACATCCGAGTGATGGCGTCTTCCCCGAAAAGGTGAATGAAGGCCGTCAGAAAGTGAATTACATTGACCATAGCATCAGCAAGAATCCTGAACCAGCTAGGCTAAAGTTTAGTGGTCACATGACTTACGAAGGCTAACAGATAGCGGTCAACCTATTTTGGATTTTGGATCGACAGTGCTTCGCCCTTCACGAAGTGAATCCAAAATCCAAAATCTAAAATTGTCTCTATGGTATTCCCTGATTTCTCCCAGTTTTCGACCCTGGCTCTTGAAGGTAATTTTATACCAGTGTATCAGGAATGGGTGGCCGACCTGGATACGCCTGTTTCGGCTTGGTATAAAGTCTGTGCTGGTCAGCCCTACAGTTTCTTGTTGGAGTCAGTAGAAGGTGGAGAGAAACTAGGACGCTACAGCTTTCTGGGTTGCGATCCGCTGTGGATTTTGGAAGTTAGGGGAAATCGCACAACCCAAACACACCGACAGGGCTCGGTAGAAGTGTTTGAGGGTGACCCCTTCACAACATTAGATCAATGCCTACAACCCTTCCAACCAGTCAAGCTACCCCAACTACCACCAGGGATTGGAGGGCTATTTGGGTTTTGGGGTTATGAGTTGATTCGCTGGATCGAGCCTAGTGTTCCAGTTCACCCAGCTTCAGAAACAGATTTGCCAGATGGGCTGTGGATGCAGGTGGACCACCTGCTAATCTTCGATCAGGTAAAGCGTAAGATTTGGGCGGTTGCTTATGCCGATCTACGTGACCCTTTAGTGGATTTGCAGCAGGCTTATCAACAAGCAAGCGATCGCGTGAATCGGCTAGTCAGCAAACTCCAACTCCCCCTCTCGCCACAAACGACTCGGTTGCAGTGGACTCCCCCAATTCCAGGTAGTAATAGTCCAGAATTGATTTACACCAGCAACACCTCACGAGCGCAGTTTTGTGCCAATGTCCAAAAGGCAAAAACCTATATCCAAGCTGGAGACATTTTCCAAGTTGTTCTGTCTCAGCGCCTCTCTACTGAATACACGGGTGAAGCCTTTGCCCTTTATCGCTCTCTGCGGCTAATCAATCCCTCGCCTTACATGGCATACTTCCACTTTAATGATTGGCAGATTATTGGTTCGAGTCCCGAAGTTATGGTCAAGGCTGAGCGGAATTCATCTAGCGCTATGCTGGCAACGGTGCGTCCAATTGCTGGAACGCGTCCACGGGGTAAGACGCTACAAGAAGATGTGGCTCTAGCTGAAGAGTTACTCAAAGACCCCAAAGAAGTTGCTGAACATGTCATGCTGGTCGATCTAGGGCGCAATGACATTGGTCGTGTTTGTGCTAGCGGTACAGTGAGAGTAGACGAATTAATGGTGGTTGAACGGTACTCTCATGTCATGCACATTGTCAGCAATATTGTTGGGGAACTAGCTTGTGATCGCACTGCCTGGGATTTATTAAAAGCTTGTTTCCCAGCAGGAACAGTTAGCGGTGCACCTAAGATCCGGGCAATGCAAATTATTTATGAGCTGGAAGCTAGCCGTCGCGGTCCTTATTCCGGTGTCTACGGTTATTACGATTTTGAGGGTCAGTTGAATAGCGCGATCGCCATTCGCACAATGGTTGTCCGCGACCGCACAGTTAGTGTCCAAGCTGGTGCTGGCCTAGTCGCCGATTCTGCTCCAGATAAAGAATACGAAGAAAGCCTTAAGAAAGCTATAGGATTATTAGAGGCAATTCGCTCTCTAGCAGTTAGCTCAAGTGGAGTGAGTAGCGAGGAGAAAACAGTCTAGGATGAAGAATGGAATTTTACATCGTTGATGTCTTTGCAGAAGAAAAATATACTGGCAATCAGCTAGCAGTTTTTACTGATGCTGCTGATATTTCTAAACAGACAATGCAGCGCATTGCTAAAGAGATTAACTATTCTGAAACCACCTTCATCACTTCACCAGACTTACGAGAAGGGGGATATAATGTGCGAATATTTACCCCGGAACAGGAACTGCCTTTTGCTGGTCATCCGACTTTGGGCACTGCTTACGTATTGCAACAAGAATTGCTCGAACCAGTTGAGAAGATTTGCTTAAATCTCAAGGTTGGGCAAATTCCAGTGACGTTGCATTACTCAAATGGCGCTTTGGAATGGTTATGGATGCAGCAAAAGCCGCCGAGTTTCTATCAGGTATTTTCTCCAGAAGTATTAGCTCAAGTTCTGAATCTAGAACGAGATGATATAGATACTAAATTTCCTATTCAAGAAGTTTCTACTGGCGTCCCATTTATCATTGTTCCCTTAAAAAGTTTAGCTGCATTAAAGCGAATTAAGGTGAACAAAGACAAGTATTTTGAATTGATTAGTAATACTCAAGCAAAATCTATACTTAGCTTTTGTCCAGAGACATACAGCCCAGACCATGACTTGAGCGTGCGCGTGTTTGCTGATTATATGGGGGTTCCAGAAGACCCAGCTACTGGGAGCGCTAACGGTTGTCTCGCAGGGTATTTGGTGCAGCATTCCTATTTCGGCACGGAGTCGGTAGATCTGCAAGTGGAACAAGGTTATGAAATTGGTAGACCTTCTCTACTGTTATTGAAGGCTCAACAAAAAGCTGCAGAGATAGAAGTATTGGTGGGTGGCAAGGTAATTATGGTGGCTAAAGGAGAATTTGTCTGAATCTTAGAACCTGTTTGAAAAGGAGGTTTGGTAGGCTGGAAGTGAGTAGAGAGTAGAGTTTTGCAGATGAGCCGATGTGCCTACGATAGCGATCTGAGTGATGTGGAATGGCAGAAAATCTCGCCTTTGATCCCCAAGGCGAAACCTGG
>JAFAVL010000644.1 GCA_019242465.1 Chroococcidiopsidaceae cyanobacterium CP_BM_RX_35
TTAAGGGGATTGCTGTGACAGAAATTGCAGTAGCTAAGCTCAAACACTTCAGCACGACTTAGAATCCTCAGTTTGCTTAAGAGTTAGTCTTCTAATCCAGGGTTTAGCACTGTGTTGCGGTTCAGTGATGTGTAGAAGCTGCTCGTCCACCGAGCTAAGAGAGTTCAACCTAAGCTTTAGCACCTAGTAAAGAAACTCTCAAGCAGGCGAAAATATAGGGTTGGTGCAACCAGGTGCAACGAGCGTGTATGTGACTTTTGTCAACCCCAGTTTCGCCCCTTTTTGATAAGTAATACAAATCATAACTTGGCCGAGAAGAGTACAAACTAGGCAAAGTCTCCTGAAAATATCTACCTAAGCATGAGGTATTGACCCATGCTACTCGTCATCCTCCAACTTCCGTTTTCGGCAATGATACATTCTCGCTCTCTACTGCTTCCCGATAGATATATTGGCAAAACTTATCGTTCAGGCAAAAAAGTGGGTGTTAGAGGAAAGAGTGATTCTGAAGCTAAAAGCTATACAGCGCGGTAGTTTCAGCGATAGGCTGCACTTGGTTGCACGAACCCTATATTTCCGCCATGAAGCTGCTTCTAGTAAATTTTGCGGTATCGGTCAATTTGATTAACGAAACTGCAAATAAGCTACTAGAAAGTGTTGTTCTATATCAGTTACCAGGGTGAGAAGACTCTACACAATAACCTAAATATCATAGTTCTGGATGAGGAAGGCTATTAAAGCCTGATCAGGACTTACGCAAGGGACATATGAACAGGGGAGCGTATCAAATTAATGTGAAACTGTATCAATTACACAACTACACCAGAGCAGTAAGAAACGCCTCTTACTGGCTTCTTAAGGGTCAAAAACGACCTTTCTGCTAGTGATCCAGCTTTCAAAGTCAACATTAAGTCTTTCTTCTACAGTCGAGAGAATTTTTGCCACTACTATGCTTGTTTCACAATAATTTGATACGCTTCCAGATGCATGAGCACAAAATTGAAATTCAACGTGACCAACAGTTGGTCTTCAAGTCAAATCGCGGCTCGACTGTGCGCTCCGATGACCTCTCGCAGCTGGAAAACATGGAGAGACAACTGACTGGCACGATTCATGACTTACAGCATCAGCTTGAGGTGCAACGCCAACAAGAAGCAGCCAGACTGGAAGCCATTCGATTAGAAACCCAAAGAAAGCTAGCTCAAACAAGAGAAATCGAATCACAACAAAGAGGTCACGGTCATGGGTTTGCTCGGTAGAATTTTGCAGAAGCTTTATCTGATAGGATTGACAATCATTAAAGCCAGTCGGGTTGATGGCACGTATGAAAACCAGATGCTTGTTTGGATAGTAAATAGTTTAACAATCCTGGCTCTGGTTGGAGGTTTTGTCCTGACTTTGTCGGCGCTCGTTTGGGCGATGAGTCTAGAAATCTTTGTGAAAGCATTGCTGCTTGCCTATTTGTTAGCCTGGCTCTGGTCAAAATTTGGTCAGCAGTTCACGAGTTTTGCACAAGAACTGTATTTGATGGGTGCGACAGTCGGTTATACAGTCCTCACTGGAGCCGACATCCAAATCCAAAGGATGCCATGGGCAGATGGCAAGGCACTTTTGGTGTACTGGACATGCTTGTTAATTTTGGGAGTAATTATCTGGGGCATTACAGTACGTCACACCACTCGATTAGCCGGAGAGCCGCAAAAAATAGAATATAAACAACATTTCCGCTCGACCAAAGTTACAAAAAAAATCTCGACACTAGAGCAAGCACAGGTTTATCTAAAGAGAATGAAATGATGGAGCAATAGGCATTGCAATTAGAGTAGCCGGATAATCAGGAGTCCTCCTATTGAATTAGACGGCAGAACAAAATTCCCAGAATAACCGTTGATATCCCTGCGATGAGCCAACGATTTTTTCTGGTTTCTGTAGGAGTGAGTGTTAACTTCCCATAAGCATCTAGGGATAATAAAAAGGTGAAAATTGGCTGACTTGAAACGAGCGTGAAAACTAACAGCAGGTAGATTGCTCGCATTTGCGGAATCAGTAGTACCCACCTTCGAGGACCCACGGTCATCTGGGAACACTGTTGCTCGAGGTTCAGAATAAATCGATAGAAGCCACTGCGAGCTTTCAGCGCTTCCACTAGTCCTTGCCTTGCCCACTCAAAGTCAGGTTTCAGCCGGAGAGCCTCCCGGAAACTATCGAGGGCAGCAGGAATGTGACTACGGTGCAGGCAGATCCACCCGTAGACTGCATGGGCAAAGTGGCTATCCGGCGCGGCAGAGAGAACGGTTTGAACGTCAGCTGCAGCCTTGGCTAAACGTCTCAATCGCATCAATGTCTGCATCCTCAGATTCATACAGCCAGTGTGTTTAGGGTTAAGTTGTAATCCTTGCTTGGCGCTAGCAAGTGCCGCGTCAAGTTGATTCTGGTCGTACTGAATAGCCGCCAGGCGGGAATAACAGTCGGGAGCTTCAGGAGTTAATCTGAGGGCTGCAACAATCGCAGCCTTAGCTGCTATAAGTTGCCCTTGCTCTCGCAGAATACCTGCCTTGATATAGTGAGACTCAGCGTAGTTGGGGGATAGACCAATCGCTTGCTCGATGGCGGCGAGCGCTGCTGCATATTGTTTCTGTTGCGCTAAGCAGAGGGCAAGTAGGTTATAACAAGCAGTGTTACCTGAGTCGATTGTCAGTATTCGTTGCAGTTCTTGGATTGCTAGCTCATATTGTTGTTGCGCGTAGAACAACTGCGCCCGCTCAAAATAACTTGCCATAGGGGGTTGGGAGATTATTTGAGATAGTCGAGGATGTCAAATCAAAACCATCAGCTTTTAGCAATCTCAGGGCTGAGTTTTTTAACAACTGCACTCTCCTAACAATGGAGTGTTAAGAGGAGATCATAAGGTTCAAGAGTCTGATCAAAATAGCAACAGGTTTAAATGTGACGAAAGTTATATATCTAAACATGACTAAAGTCATGCTCAAAAAGATACATGACTTTTATCATAGACAAACTTCTTACCTATTACACTTGTGGTAAGTAATTGAGAGTGTTAGCATTTGCCTGAACGTTGATTAGCGTTCATCCTATACTACAGAGTAGCAATTAACCCTCTATTACTCCTCGGAGGGTTTTTCCATTATTACCTGAGTTGAAGAGCGAGCTGTAAAGTCTGGCGTGATGATTACTGAGCAGAGGTCTTCGTCCAAAAACGGCTCCCTACTGCCTTCAACTTGGAGCTACCAGTGCCAAACGGGACACAAGGGAACAGATTATTATCCGGCACCAGAGTTGAAATGCTGTCATTTGCCAGCGCAAAATTAACCAGAGGCTAAAATCTTTGCGGCAGGCACTGTCCGCCTTATGTTGGTAGCCTAATCAACCATCTTAATGAGAATTCAGACACTTGATTCCCCGTTTAACGTTGCTCATTCTCATGAAGTTTTGAGTTGTCCAATCCATACTACAAATCCGATAAATTTGCTCTGCTCCCTAAAAAGCTATTCGTTGTTGTGCTCTTTAATCAAATCGCATATACTCGACTCAATCGATTCTGAGGCTTGAGTCATGAAAAGAGACACATTAACTTGGCTTGGCTGCTCTGGCTCTTTAGCATTTATGATGCTGACTGGCAACGCCGCCAAGGCTAGCACAATACCTTCCCAGGATGCTGGATTCGGTCCAACAGCAACCACTACCCAAACTGTCAAAGCACCCCTTTCCCATGGGAATTCCCAATTTGCTGCTCTAGACCCCAACAGTGACAGAATTGGCGATCTAGCGATTGCCAAATTTGGCTGCGACTGTCCTAGTTGCCGCAATAAGATAGTGTCGCTGCTGCAAAATGGTACTTTAACCCTTCCTAATTAAGTTGAATACATACAATTGAGTCGGAGAGGAAACTTAGCTATTGTTACTTACCTCGGCTCAACGCTTTCAACCCCTGCCCAAGTCCTAACTGAACAATTTAAGTTTTAACAAATTTTGTAGTGCAGGTAGAATCAGGCTTTAAGAGCCTTTCTTATCCAGAACTATGTTATTTAGGTTATTGTGTAGAGTCTTCTCACCCTGGCAACTGATATAGAACAATACTTTCTAGTAGCTTATTTGCAGTTTCGTTAATCAAATTGACGGATACCGCAAAATTTACTAGAAGCAGCTTCATATTGACAGCCCAGCCAACTGGAATCCAACCAGCACTTATCTTCTTAGTACCCCATCTTCTAAATAAGCAACTCGGTCGGCTACATCCACTAAACGAGGAGCGTGTGTCACCATCAGTACGGTACAGCCCCCTTCCTTTGACAACTGGCGCAGTAGCGAAATCACATTGTGCCCACTTTGAGAGTCTAGGGCAGCGGTCGGCTCATCTGCCATAATTAACCGTGGATTACCAGCTAAAGCTCGGGCGATCGCCACTCGTTGCTTCTGTCCTCCAGACAGATCTCCTGGCTTTTGGTGTGCTTTGTCCGCTAATCCCACCTGTTCTAGTAGCATCTGCGTCTGATGTCGCGCTGCTCTACCCCGAATGCCTTTAATATCTAAGATTAACCCCACGTTCTCTGCTGCTGAGAGAGCTGGAAACAGGTTAAAACCCTGAAAAATAAACCCGATGTTGTGTAGTCGGAACTGGGCTAGCTTCTGTTTAGAAAGCTTTGTAATTTCTTCCTCAAAGAGAAATACACTGCCCTCTGTCGGGGTGAGAATCCCGGCTAGGATAGACAATAAAGTGGTTTTGCCAGAGCCAGAAGGTCCCATCAGAATTTGGATATCGCCTTGTTGAACCTGTAAATTAATACTTTTTAGAGCTTGAAAGCTCCCGGCTTTTGATTGATACGCCATTCCTACTCCTATGGCAGTAATGGCTCTGGCTTTAGCTTTAGTTCTGGTTCTATTATCTGTAAGCAGAGTTAGAGAACTCTCCATATCCCTTACTAAATTATCTCTAAGGTGAACTTTCTCGCTTCCGAATCATGCTTAAGAGCCAAATAAATTTGAGAGAAAGTGGTATTTCAAAAGTTTCTAAGACTTCATATCCAGAGAAATTATAAGTTAAAATACTATTCTAGCTTAGTTCAACTACTAGCAATTTAATCTGTTAAAATAAACATAAAAACTGGTTTGAACTCTTGCCATTTATACTAATACCAATGTTGAGATGAATTTAGTAGTATTGGCAAAGCCAGCAAATAACTATCATTGTTTTACTTTACTCGAATTTTTCTAACAATTAGCTTAATCAAGCTAATTAAGATTCTGACTAATAGTTGTCTACTAGTTGCCTATACTCCAAAATTATAGGAGTTGCAGTTTGCCCACGCCAGTGAAAAAAGTCATGAAATCAATAGTGACTTAGGTATGGCATCCCTTATGACGAAAGTCATGGTTGAAAAAAAATTGTCAAATTGGCTGATCTTAGTTTTAAGATGCTAGAGGCAAGTGCAAATTCAAATCTGTACTATTGAGCCTGGTTAAAGTTAACTGAGTCTAACTATTAGGCAGATTGTGAAATTTTCACTAGTTGTTGTGATTCTGAATCAGCTCATGCCTAGAATAATAGTAGAGATATTAACTCGTTATAATTTTAAAACATCCCCTAGTACCATGACCAAAACAATTCGCAATTCGAAATTCGCAATTAAAGAGGGTAGAAGCCCCCACCGAATGCAATTGCGAATTGCAGCGCAGCGTTTGCCTGCTTATTTGTTTTTAGCTTGATTTTAGGAGATTAAAATGATTCAGACTAAAGGTGTAAGTGGACTCACATTTGTAATTATAATGTGGCTTCTCAGCCGATTAGTAATTGTCTTTGCTATGCAAATAATTGCTCCTTTATTTCACTTTCAACCTGCAGTCTATGAGAATTTGCCACCTTTAGGTTTTCTTCCAGGTTTTGTTCCAAAAAGTAGTTGGGAGCTCTTCTCTCATTGGGACGGTGCTTGGTATCGAAAGATAGCTATTTGTGGTTATGATTATGCGAACGATGGGCAGTGGCATTCTATTGCTTTCTTTCCCCTGTTTCCCTTAATGACTCGTGCTGTTACGTTCCTTGGCTTAACAGTTGAAGTAGCGGGTACTCTTGTCAATAATTTGAGCCTGCTTGGGGGGCTGATCATATTATATAGATGGGCAGAAGAACGTTATGGCATAAGGGTTGCCCGCTGGTCAACTGTTGTGCTAGCTTGGTGCCCATTTTCCTTATATGGAACTGTGCTTTACACTGAAGGTCTTTTTCTGCTGCTAACTACAGCGGCTTTACGAGCCTTCGACAATTACAAACAT
Source organism: Chroococcidiopsidaceae cyanobacterium CP_BM_RX_35 (assembly GCA_019242465.1). The sequence goes on from JAFAVL010000644.1 coordinate 6,289, forward strand.
GCACAAGCAGCTTTATTGGTAACAATGGCTACTGCAACTCGACCAACAGGGGCAGCACTTGGTGCTGCTTTTTTGCTCGTATCCTGGGTACAGGGGCGACGATTCGGTGCTTATATTCCAGGGATAGCTGCTAGCATACCGCTTCTTTTGTTCGCCTTGTATTGCGCTCTTCATTTTGACGATTCCCTAGCCTTTGTTCATGTACATCGAGCATGGAAACAACAAAACTGGCAGGATATATTTGCAAATGCTTTAACTTTGGACGAGTCTAGTTTAATTAGAGTTATTATGTTTTTTGGTGGTGGCTATCTGTTATGGCACCTACGTACTCAACTTCCTCTTGTAGCTGTTGCTTACGGTTTTTGCTCCCTAACTCTGCTGTTAATTTCTCAACAACTAGACTCTCTTGGTCGCTACACTTATAGTATTGTTTCGCTCCCACTGGCAGTGAGCTTGTTACTCGTTCGGTACCCTTATTGGAAGTATCCAACCCTCCTATTCTTCGTTATATTACTTATACGTTACGCCATTAACTTTGCCTGGTGGTATTGGGTAGCATAGTAAATGAGAGCATAACAGATTAGAGAGATGTGTAGTAGGCGGTTCAAGGAATATAAATTATTGAGAACAGTCAAATAAGAAACAATGTTTTATAAAAGAGATTTCTCAATAAGAAGGCTTTAAATCAAACATATACTACAAATATGACAAAATCCCTCTGCTTTGCTACACCTCTACATCGGTTTGTGGACATTATGGTAAATTGGGTCAAATCTGCACAGGTTTTAAGGTGAAATGTGGGATCTCGGCGTCAATCATAGAAATCGACCATTCATCACCTGGGAAAACCGCTTCCCATCTGATTTCTTCTACCGACATCCTGTAAATTGTAGCCTCCTTTTGGAGGCAGAAAGACTACTAGGGCGTAGGGGAAAGTGTGACGAACAGCAGATTTGGCAGGGTGACCACAACTGGCACAAAGCGCCCTCTGAAACCGTTGAGCCCAAAAGTCACGCAGGCGTGCTTCTCTGCAGAACGCCACGCGCCACCTCACTTACAATCAAGAGTCCAAGTCCACCAGACAAGGAGCGGTTTTCCCAGGTGAGGGCTGGTCGATTCCTATGATTGACGCTGATTTCCTACATTTCACCTCAAAACTCGTGCAGATTTGACCCAATTTACCACATTAGGCTTCTTATTGAATCATTTTGGAGCGCCAATTGAACTGCTGACCTTTAATTGTCTCTCATTCATTATCTCAATTTTCTCTAGTTAAGGCTTTTTTCTCTAAGTGGAACTCTCTCTTGAAACGAATAGGATTCCTGCTATTGTATAAGTTTTTATAGCTGCCTACTTATATGTATTTCAAAGTATTTATAATTTCGTAGATACATTTGGATAAAAAACGAATGAAAAACAGGCAGAAAAACCTAATTCCTCTAGCATTAATGCTTTCTTTAAGTTTATGCGTTAAACAAATAGAGCTTGGTTACAATAATCTTCATAGAGAACATCCTAATAGTCTTTTTAAAAGTTTCTTTGATATACCAATAGCTATAGAATATATCTGACTTTTCACGTCAAGTCCTGGAAGGCTGATGAGAAGAGGGTTCTAGCTAAAGTTAACTACGGTCGCTACAGTGGATAAAAACTGATGTTGGAGGTAAGCACCAATGCAGGAATGGTGGGAGAAGAATTTTGCCAATTGTGAGCTGGGAGACCTGCGATTGAACAGACGGGCGGGTGAAATTGGTAAACTGCTGAGCCAAGGGTTTGGGAAGGCACTTTCAGAGATCTTTCCCGGAGCTAATGCTCTCAAGCGAGGCTACGAGTTTTTGCCAATGCTAAGACGGAATTTGGCAAGCTAATTGCGCCCCACTGCCAGATGACAGCGGTAACGGTCA
>JAFAVL010000831.1 GCA_019242465.1 Chroococcidiopsidaceae cyanobacterium CP_BM_RX_35
TGGACAGACCTTCGCTTATTTTAGAACCTTTTGGTTTTAGAACGCTGCTGATGTTTCAACGGCAGCTCTTGGATGAAGTGCTGGGCGATTAGTAGAAGCCAGCGTTGGGCGAGGATCAACTTGAACACGGCTCTAAACATACTACACTTGTATTATTAACTTGTCCATACTTCGGAGGAGAAAAGATGCATACACTTACTCGCAAAACAACTACAGAAATGGAAGTCACCAGCATCCGCCTAGAGCGAGAGTTAAAAGATAAACTCAAGGAACTAGCCGACCACCAGGGTTATCAAGCTCTGATTCGAGATGTCCTGTGGAGCTATGTGCAGCAAAAATCTGGTGATTACAGACCCGAATTTTCGCTATCTGATATCCGAGCGAGTATAGCCGCTACAGCCCAGCGGGAAGAGCACTGTGTACTGACAGGGCAATTAATTCGACCGCAAGAATCAATGTTCCTAGGACTTACCGCCAATGGAGAGCTAGTTCCCTTAAGCGTTGGGAGTTTGGCAAGGTAAGTCTACTTATTATTCTGTTTCGAGTTACCTAAAAAGAGTCGAGGCTCCCCCCGACTCTCTTTGATCTGCTGGCAAACCACTATTAGGAAAACAGCAATGAATGTAGCAATTTTGTAGTTTTTTCTTAAAAATTTATAAAATCTGATTTGCTATCACAATTAGAGTTAGTTGTACAAAGAAGCAGGAATGCCGTTTCAGATTTGTGTTTTTAGCTTCAGAAACTACCGCAGCAACTCAACTTTAAAATAACTGATTCTGAATGCAAATTAGTATGATTTTCCTATGATGCTGAGCTAGTCTAGGGGATTAAACCTACGTCTCAAACCGAAAACCCCTACAAGCTATCTAATATTCTAGAGAAATTACGGATTCTGTTTATTGAGCGGCAAGATAATCTGGAATTGGCGATCTTCAATAATGTCAGAGCGGCAATCGCTCTCAGTTTCTCTAAAGTCACTGTCAACTAGGGTTTTGAGTATCCTGGTTTGAGCATTTTTGCTGAAAGCAAAGGGTACGAGGGAGGGAGCGTGTGTCAACTAAGGCTTCAGCTTTGGTCATAAATTTACTGCAATCCTACAGCTGGCAATGTATGCAAGACATTGCCTTTAAAGAGTATGCGGTACATGTCGATGAATGTAAAAGTTAATGACAAACTTTTCTCGTTGCCGCCACATTGTCCACGTGAATCAGAGCGCTCTCAGGAATATCCCTGTCATACCAATGCAGCAACAGACAGAAACGGCCCCTTTGGCACAACAAATTAACCAAATCGTTTCAGACAGCTCTGAGCCAGCAACAATGATGCAACAGATATCGCAGACCATAGGTGAGAGCTTCCAGCTAGACTGCTGCATAATTACACTTCAAAAGCGCAATCCTGACCAAGCTCAAACTGCTCATTGGTATTTTGGCAACCAGTCGTCTGTATCACTGCAACCGGAAATGCTCGCCTTGAAGCAACTCGCATCACTAATATCAGCGGGTGCTGGCACCATCGTCATTAATGATACTCTGACAACTAAAAACAGCCCTGACTGGGAGCATCTACTGCTGCCAGTCAGGGCTGTTTTGCAAATTCCCGTCCGGTTTCAGGGCAAGATTAGTGGGCTAATTCTGTTGATGCAAAGAGAGCCTCATCGTTGGACAGATACAGAAATAGAACGGGCTCAAGCCATAGCCTCTCCAGTGGCGATCGCCATCTCTCAGGTTGAAAAAACTGCACTGATAGCTACTCTGCAACAGCAGTTCGCGCTTGCCGCTCAGTATCAAACTTTGACGAACAAATTGGTGATAGCAAGCCGTGGCTCCTTGGAGTTACAGCAATTTCTCCAACTAGCGATCGCTGGTGCTGCCCAAACTCTCGGGGTCGAACACAGCTCACTCCTGCTGCTGAAGTATACTGACCCTTTATTAGAGAGCCGCAATAGACAAGCACAAATGCCTAAAGCTAAAGTCACTGTTGTGTGTGAATGGCTTAATACTGACAAATGGTCTGAGCGTGAGATAAGCCCCTTATCTCAGCCCTTCTGGCTCTCAGAGTGTTGTTTATGCCAACAAGCATTTCAAGATGCGCCCAAACCAGTGGCGATTGTTGACATACATGATTCTCCAGCAATTAACCTGGCTGGAGACGTCGCCCCCATATTTCAGCTCTCCCAAACAGCCGGAATCTTGTTGTTCCCCCTAGAGAGTCAAGGCACAGTATTGGGTTTCTTAGTGTTGCAGCACTCATCACCTCGCCTTTGGCACCCAGAGGAATTAGCCCTACTAGAACTAGTCAGTGCTCAGGTTAGTGGTGTCATTATTCGGAACCAAACACTGCGACAGGTACAAGCCTTAGTAGAGAAACGCACGGTGCAACTGCAAAGTAGCCTAGAAATCCAGGCTAAATTGTACGAGAAAACGCGCCAACAAATTGACCAATTGCGGTACCTCAATCAGTTAAAAGATGAATTTCTCAGTAACGTGAATCATGAGTTGCGCACACCTCTCACCAGCATGAGTGTGGCGATTCGTCTATTACGGCAACCAAATCTTCCAACTGAAACTCAGACCAAATACCTAGATATTCTAGAGCAGCAGTGTGTTCAGGAAATCAAATTAATTAATGACCTACTCCAGCTCCAAGAACTGCAGTCTGAACAAGTTTCTCTGCAGATGGAAACCATTGATCTCAAGCTGAAAGTCAGAGAGCTAGTTCAGTCCTTTGAGGTAAAATGGGCAGATAAGGGATTGACAGCGCAGGTCGAACTCCCGAAAGTATCGCTGCTGCTTGCAACTGAAGTCGATAGTCTTGACCGCATTCTTCAAGAACTTCACACTAATGCTGGCAAATACTCCAATCCAAATACTACTATCGACTTGAAAGTCGATGAACAAGTCGATCGAGTCATCTTTAGCCTGACCAATATTGGTCCTAATATCTCTCCAGAGGAGGCAAGCCAGCTCTTTGACAAGTTTCGTCGCGGTCGTGGTGTCACCCAACAAGCAATTCAAGGCACTGGTTTGGGTCTAGCTTTGGTAAAGTGCTTAGTACAGCATTTGAATGGCACCATTGATGTCGATGTTTCTCGCTGTCCAGATAGCTATGCGAATATGAGTAAAATCTGCTTCATTCTGACTCTGCCCAAATTTTTCGAGCCGCAGCCGTGACTGAAGAATACGATCCCCATCTAGAAATTGACGAAGTCGAGCCGCGATCCGCCGTGCCACGGGGTCCCTTGTTCGTTGACTTTCCTGCTGACGCTGATGATATCAGCACAGCGACTGGTTTAGCCGCCCAAACAGACTTGCTCCAAGCTAAGGTGGAGGTGCAAACCCAGCCAATAGCTGAGCGACAACGACTCATCTCGGCCCAAATTCAGATTCCGCACCCAGTTGAGCATGTCTGGCAAGTTTTAACAGATTATGAAGCCTTGGCTGACTTCATCCCCAACCTGACCAAGAGCCGTCTCCTCAACCACCCAGCAGGAGGAATTCGTCTAGAGCAAGTAGGTACCCAAAGATTGTTACGCTTCAACTTTAGTGCACGTGTGATTTTGGACTTAGAGGAAAAATTCCCTCATGAAATTAATTTCACTCTAGTTGAGGGAGACTTGAAAGACTATTCTGGCAGTTGGCGGCTTGAGCCGACTTCACTGGCTCAGCAATCAACCAATCTTGGCTATACAGTGCGTGTTTGGCCTAAGCGCACGACACCAATAGCCATCATCGAGCGCCGCCTTTGCAGCGATCTCCGGTTAAATCTCTTAGCAATTCGCCAGCGAGCCGATGAGCTGTTTGGTCAATAACAGGGTGTAGGGTGTTAATAAAGTGACAGATATTGTCGTGATTGGTAGCGGGATTGGCGGTTTGAGTTGCGCCGCGCTGCTGGCGCGATATGGCTTCGAGGTCACTATCTGCGAGAGCCATTCAATTCCTGGCGGTGCGGCGCACGCTTTTGAGCGCCACGGATTCAAGTTTGACTCAGGACCATCACTCTATTCTGGTCTATCATACAGTCCCTCTGCCAACCCTCTGCGACAAGTGCTAGATGCCATTGGCGAGAAACTTCCGTGCGCAACCTATGATACTTGGGGTTGCTGCCTACCGGAAGGGGATTTTGACACAGCAGTGGGTGCTGAGCAATTTTGTCAGGTTCTGACAAAACTTCGTGGCGGCGATGCTGCTACCGAGTGGCGCAAGTTTCAGCAGGTGATGGAACCGTTTATGAGTGCGGTGCTGGCAATTCCACCCGTTGCCTTACGCTTTGACCTGGGTGCAGCAATAGTCACAAGCCGATTTGCTCCGTCTCTGCTCCGACATGCTGCAAATGTCGTCAAGCTCACAGGACCTTTCTCCTACATCATGGACAGCGCCATCAAGGACTCGTTTACACGCAACTGGCTCAACTTACTGTGTTTTCTCCTCTCTGGCTTACCCGCTGACGGCACCAGTGCAGCAGAAGTCGCATTTATGTTTGCCGATTGGTATCGACCGAGTGTGGTGTTAGACTATCCAATCGGTGGAAGTGGTGCTGTTGTTAACGCCATGGTACGAGGATTTGAGCGATACGGCGGTCAGCTGCTGCTGGGCGCTCATGTCGAGCGAATTCTCCTAGAAGGCAACCGTATAGTCGGAGTGCGTCTGCGCGGTGGTAAAGAGCTCCGGGCGCGTCGA
>JAFAVL010000042.1 GCA_019242465.1 Chroococcidiopsidaceae cyanobacterium CP_BM_RX_35
GCGATCACTCTGACTGCCTATGCTGGGGAAATTAACCAGCAGCAGGCACTCGCAGCAGGCTTTCAAAGGCATGTTTCTAAGCCAGTAGAGCCAGGTAAGCTAGTTGCTGCGATCGCCAGCCTGATTAGACGGGAAAGGAGCAGTAATCTATAACTTAAGTAATTACAGTTGGTGCCTCCCGCTCTGTGAACTTCCGAATCTGGGCTACCTCATCTGCAATGAGAATGAGTTCTGCTAGTGCCTGCTGTGTATCTAGACTGTGCTTAGTAGGATCAGGCTCATAACTTTCCAAATAGACTCTAAGCGTTGCTCCTTGCGTTCCTGTACCAGAGAGACGGAACACAATGCGAGAACCATCGGTAAAGCCAATTCGGATGCCTTGATGTTGGCTCGCGCTATGGTCAACCGGATCGGTATAACTAAAGTCGTCACAGTAATCGACCTGGTAATGCCTTAATTGCTGACCTTTCAGCTCTGGAGCTGACTGGCGTAGACGCTCCATAAGTTCCTTCGCTCGATCGGCATCTACCCCTTCGTAGTCGTGGCGTGAATAGAAATTGCGACCATATTTCTGCCAGTGGCTATGGACTATCTGCTCAACTGATTCCTGCCGCACAGCTAAGATATTGAGCCAGAACAGCACAGCCCACAGCCCGTCTTTCTCGCGAACGTGATTGGAGCCAGTACCGAAGCTCTCTTCACCACACAAGGTGACTTTACCTACATCCAGCAAGTTGCCAAAAAACTTCCAACCCGTCGGTGTTTCATAACATTTGATCCCAGCTTGGGCAGCAACTCGATCGACAGCAGAGCTTGTAGGCATAGATCTTGCTACCCCAGCTAAACTCTGACGATAGCCTGGAACTAAATGGGCATTGGCAGTCAATACTGCTAGGCTATCACTGGGGGTAACGAAGAATCTGCGCCCCAAGATCATGTTGCGATCGCCATCTCCATCCGAAGCCGCACCGAAATCTGGGGCGGAAGTGCCGTAAAGTATCTCTACGAGATCGTGGGCATAAACTAGATTCGGATCGGGATGACCGCCGCCAAAATCCTCCAGTGGTTTACCGTTAATTACAGTGCCAGCTGGTGCCCCCAAGCGCTGCTCTAGGATCGCATGTGCGTAGGGACCAGTCACGGCATGCATGGAATCAAAACACATACTGAATTGTCCAGAAGTCAGTAGCTGGTGAATACGCTCAAAATCGAACAGAGACTCCATTAATTTGGCATAAGACTCTACTGGGTCGATCACCTCAACCGTCAAAGTGCCAAGTTTCAATCCACCTAGCCTTTCTAGATCTACATCAGGCGCTTGTAGAATGTGGTAAGCATCAATAACTTTACTACGAGCATAAATTGCCTCCGTCACCTTTTCTGGTGCTGGTCCGCCGTTCCCAGTATTGTATTTAATACCAAAGTCGCCCTCTGGTCCACCCGGATTGTGGCTAGCAGACAGGATAATGCCGCCAAACGCCTGATAATGGCGGATTATGCAAGAGGCAGCAGGAGTAGACAAAATCCCACTACGCCCCACTAAAACCCGTCCAAACCCATTCGCTGCTGCCATTTTCAAGATTGTCTGAATGGCTTCGCGGTTGTAGTAGCGACCATCACCCCCAAGCACCAGCGTTTGTCCCTCACGACCATCGAGGGTGTCAAAGATAGACTGCACAAAGTTTTCCAGATATCGGGGTTGCTGGAAAACCTGAACCGACTTACGTAAACCTGAAGTACCGGGCTTTTGGTCAGCGAACGGAGTGGTAGCAAGAGTGCGTACGTTCATGAAGATACAGATTTCACAACAACTTAAGTTATATCTATCCCGCTATGATGGGAAAAGATGTAAAGAAATGTAAAGAAAGCTGTAGAACAAAATAGAAATTAACATTCAGCCAGAAAGTCACCTATTTTTCTAAATTGGTAGGATTATTGCTGAACTAGGCAGGATTTTACAAAAATGCTAGCTCAAGAGCTAGATTTCGACTGGTTATGAACATCAATCACGTTCACATCTATGTGGAAGATGCCAAGGCGTCATGTAACTGGTTTGTCAAACATTTAGGTTTTCAAGCTGTAGCTAGTGGCGTTAGCGGCGATCACACCTGCACCGAGGTAGTGAGCAACGGTCCTGTTTGCTTCGTTCTATCTTCACCATTAGCAGAAAGTAGCCCTGTCGCTCAGTTTCTGCGGCAGCACCCACCTGGGATTGCAGACATAGCTTTTCGGGTTGCGGATGTCGCAGCGGTCATGAATCGGGCGATCGCGCAAGGAGCCACCGTCTTGCAACCGCTTCAGCAACATCAACAGGGTCAAGAATACCGTCTGTGGGGCAAAATTGCTGCTTGGGGTTCCCTTAGTCATACATTAGTGCAGCAGTCAGCTTTCACCCAACTTACATTGCCTGGGATGGAAGCATCACTCCTCGCCTTTGATCAGTCCCAGCCGACATCCTATACATTCACAGGCATAGATCATGTGGTATTGAACGTAGCAACTGGTGACTTAGAGCGTGCCGTTACCTGGTACAGAAACACCTTAGATTTTCAGTACCAGCAGACGTTTAAAATTCAAACCGATCACTCTGCCCTACACAGCCAAGTCTTGGTCTCAAAGCAAGGCAACGTACAATTTCCAATTAATGAACCAGCATCACCCAACTCTCAAATTCAAGAATTTCTTAATATTAATCGGGGACCAGGAGTCCAGCATATTGCCTTGCAAACACCCGACATTGTGCAGACAATCGCGCAACTGCGCCAAAGAGGGCTACCTTTACTCCCAGTCTCCCCCAACTACTACACCCAGCTACAGCAACGCCAAGGATTACCCTTATCAGCAGCACAATTGCAAGAAATTGCACAAGCGCAAATCTTAATAGATTGGGAGGACACCACTCCTCAAGCCTTACTCCTACAGATCTTCTCTCAGCCCATCTTCAGACAACCGACCTTCTTCTTTGAATTCATCGAACGGCGGTTTCAAGCACAGGGTTTTGGGGAAGGCAACTTTCGCGCTTTATTTGAAGCAATCGAGCGCGAACAGCAAAAAAGAGGCAGTTTGGGGTAGAGAGCAGGGGGATAGGGGGGAGAGGGGGCAGGGGGCAGGGGAGCATGGGAGTAGCAATGGATGCCTCTATGTCTCTCTCTTGAAAAGTTCTGAGCGGAGGAGGCCACCGCTCAGACTTTCCGCTGTGTTCTCAGCACACGCCAGTTCGCTCTTAGCGCGGGAACCCGCGCAAGCGACTGGCTCCTCTGCGGTTCAAATCTTAAAATTGCCAGATATTAACTAATTGGGATAGTCTTAAGAAAAATTAACTTCTACTCCCTACTTAATGCTCAGACTCATTACCGACTTCGATGGACCCATCATCGATGTCTCGGAACGATATTACCGCGTCTACCAATTCTGCCTAGAAAAAATTCAACGCCCAGACCAAACAGTGCGATCACTGCCTAAAGTAGAATTTTGGCGCCTCAAGCGATCACGTGTCCCCGAACAGCAAATTGCGATGATTTCTGGTCTTGATGAAACACAAAGCAAACAGTTTGCTCAGTTGCGGCGTCAGACTGTCCATTCCCAACCTTACTTCAGCTATGACGAGCTTGCTCCGGGTGCAGTAGACGCTTTAGAAAAAATCCAACGGGCGGGAGTTGATTTAGTCGTCATGACAATGCGCCGGGTCCAAGAACTCAACTACGCCTTCGATCGCCATAATTTAGGCAGGTTTTTTCCCAAAAATCGGTGCTATTGCCTGAGCAACGACTATGTAAAAACTCGTGATGTTGATGACAAACCTTTGCTAATGGAACGTGCTCTAGCCGAACTTCCTTCGGCTCAACACACCTGGATGGTTGGGGATACAGAAGCAGACATTATCACTGCGGAAAGTCACGGCATTGAGGTTATAGCAGTGCTATGTGGTATCCGTGATCGCGCTCAACTCGAACTTTATAAACCTGACTTAATCGTTCAAGATCTTAGTGAAGCTGTAGATTTAGTTCTCCGACATCCCTCTTCCCCACAGGCTGGCTAGACGATATCAACTGCTTAATGGAGGAAGCTGCTAATTAGCCAAAGCAAGAAAAATGTCAGTATTGTAGAAAACTGCTCTGTGGAGAGCGAAATCGTTCCTATTTGAGGTAGGAGCCAACTACCAAGCAGCCCTCCGACAATCAAGCCAAGTATTAAGCCTGAACCAGTTAGTAGTAACGCGCGACCAAACTTTCGCTCTTTACGATTAAGAAAGTAAACGCTTAATGCAACCCCTAGAATCAGGGCTAGCTGCAAAACTTCGCGGTCTGCTGCCTCTCTATAAAATCCAAGCAGCCCGCTCAATCCGAAAAAGAATATACCGGGTAGTAAAACATCCGATAGACTTGGTCGGTCGAGTAGCTTTTGTAGCCAAGCAGGTGTCTTTTTAACAGGAGCGGAGCTTTCTTTGGCTGGTGCTTTAGAGAGTCGTTCAGCAAACCGAATCCCTTCTGGCACCTTAATTTTACCCTCTTGACGCATACGTAGGCGCTCCATCAGGATTGCATCGTATGCTGCTTCGATCGCCTCTTTTCGCTTGGCATCTTCACCGTACTCTAACAACAGGCGAGTACGAGCCTGCTGAATTTCATCAAACGTAGCGTCCTCTGCTACCCCAAGTTTTTCGTAAGGAGTTTGATCGATCATGACAACCGCCTGCCTTCAGCCACAATCACTCTAACATATGCCAAGGACGCAGTGTATGCGGTAATTGGTAAGTGAGGGCAAGATTAGGAGGATTTAAGAGTCAGCCTCTTTGAGGGAAGTGTAAACAGCTATTGGCAATCCCTAGATCTCGAACGATAATTGTCTAGAATGCTGACTACTTTACAATCTGGACGACCAGATAAGCCGCACTCTCTAGCTCCATAGCTATTGCTACATCCAAACTTTACTGCCCATTTTCTCATTTGCCCGCCCGTAAACTTTCCTCATTGTGCAAAGTGATGGCCATGGCTCTAGCCAAGATTCTTGTTGTTGATGACGATCCTTCTATCAGAAATTTAATCCAACGATTTTTGAGCAAGCAGAACTATCAGTTGGAGGCTGCCGAAGATGGCAAAACTGCCCTTGCAGTGTTTGAGCGATTTAACCCAGACCTGGTGATTCTAGATGTCAATTTACCAGACGCGATCGGTTATAACCTCTGTCAAGATATGCAGAGCCGTACTGGTGTCTTCGTTCTTATGCTCACCAGCCGCGCTGATGAGGCAGACAAGATACAGGGCTTTTCTAAGGGTGCTGATGACTATCTCACCAAACCATTCAGTTTAGGGGAGTTGGAAGTACGAGTAGGAGCAATCTTGAAGCGCCAACGACCTATCAATACAGTAGAAAGACAACGTCTAACTTTTGAAAAGCTGGTGATTGACCCAGAGCGACGAGAGGTGACACTCAACAACCAGCTAATTCCCCTAACCGCTCTTGAATTTGACCTCTTACGTTTTTTAGCAACCCATCCTGGTCGAGTTTGGCGGCGCTCGGAACTCATCCAAGAGGTTTGGGACTACGAATATGTAGGAGACCAGAGAGTTGTAGATGTGCATATCGGTCAAATTCGTAAGAAGATTGAGATAGATGTGACCCAACCCGTCTTGATTCAGACTGTACGCGGTGTCGGCTACAAATTTGAAGCTCCTGGTCATACCCAGCATCCTGGGAGTCTCCAACGATAAAGTAGGTGGGGTGGTAGGGAGAGTGTTTATCTAGATTGTGCTTTCTTCTCCCCATCTCCCCTAATGCTGGCTGAACTTGCTGAATTAGTCGCATGTATTACTGCTCAGCAATGGTGAAACAAGGCTTCTAGATATACTCTAGCTGCGCGGCGATCGCCATTGCCGTTTTGCAGTAAAAACAGTGACAGAGCAGCTGTGAACACTCGGTCTTGATCCCAGTCAGGATGAGTTTCTAAGTAGCTTTTGAGCGATTCGTGCAGTTCTTCTGGAATTTCGGTCAGGATACTAACGCTAGCGTGCATGCAATAACTCCTCTTCTTGAACAAACGGATACAACCTTACTGCCAGTGAATTCAATTTAAGCGTTACAGATACCTTCTTTGTCTTCGATCGCACTGCAACAGCTTTGTCTGTTGTGCCCACCATAGATGAGTTGTCCAACAGACTTTAATAAAGTAGGTCGCATCATTGTCCGCCAAGAGGGGGTAGGGTTGTCAATGCTACGAAATGTTGCGACTGCCTTTATAAAGAAAACAGGTTTACGAAACAATCAGCTTTTTAGCCTAATTTTCTTTACATGTTTTTACAAAGTTGACCCGGTTTTGCCGTTTTCAGTTCACAGAGCAACAATCCACAGCTCTACTAGAAAACCATTACCTGCCGTCAGTGCCTGTG